>NZ_JABXEO010000058.1:0-56286 GCF_013372585.1 Myxococcus sp. AM010 | reverse complement strand
GGGGGCGGGGGCGGGTTGCGCTTCTGCTCGATGACCGTCTTCATCGCGGCGTCGATGGCGGGGTGCTGCTTCACCCCCGGCTGGTCACCCCAGCCGGCGCGCAGCGCCTGGTCCTGGCCGCTGAGCTTGTCCTCGGCGTGCCAGTCCTGCTCGAACAGGCGCTGGTTGACGATGCCCACCTCGTACTGGCCCATGGCCGCGGGACGCGGCGGCGGCCCATCCGGCTGGATGTCGGCCATGGTCCGATCCTGGATGTAGTAGGCCCAGACGATGCCCACCGCGAAGATGGCGAGCGAACCCACGCCGATGCCCACCACCTTGCCCATGACCAGGTGGTCTTCTTCGGCCGCCACACCGTGCGCGCCGACGATGACGCGCGACTCGAGCTCAACCTGGGTCTTCTTCATGGCTGCACGTACCTCAAGGACTCGGCGATGTAGGGGTCCTTCACCGTCAGCGTGTACTGGCCACGCGCCAGGAGGAGGGCCGTGCCCACCGCGATGCCGCCCACCCCGAAGAAGGCCGTGAGCAGCGACCAGTGGAATGTCGGGCCGGCGTCACCCGTCAAGGCCGGCCACACCAGCCAGTACAGGTCCACCGCGTGGATGACGAGCAGGTACACCGCCACCACGGCCAGCTTCCGGGGCTGCAGCTTCAGGTTGCGCGACAGCAGGATGAAGAAGGGCAACAGGAAGTGCAGGAAGAACAGGGAGATGGACAGCGGCCGCCACGCGCCGAAGATGCGCAGGCCGTACCAGGGCGCCTCTTCCGGGATGTTCGCGATCCACACCAGCATGAACTGGGAGAAGGCGATGTAGGCCCAGAACGCGGTGAAGGCGAGCATCAGCTTGCCGAGGTTGTGGAAGTGGTCCAGCTTCACGACGCTGCCGTAGAGGTCCTTGCCCTGAGCGTTCACCGTGACGATGGTCAGGATGCAGAAGGCCGCCAGGAAGCTTCCGGCGAAGTAATAGACGCCGAAGATGGTGGACTGCCAGAGCGGCGTGAGGCTCATCAGCCAGTCGAAAGAAGCGAACGTGATGGTGAGGGCAAGGAAAGGCAGCACACCCGGGGAGAACTTGCGCTGCTTCACCGTGAAGTCGAGCCCGCCCAGGGTGTCCTGCTTCAGGCTCCAGGTCCGCAGCCGCCAGGCCGCGAACGTCCACAGGCCGAAGTAGATGATGTGGCGGACGCCGATGCCAATGGGCAGGTGGTTGTTCAGGTAGCCGTGCTGCTTGTGGCTCAGGTGCTCCAACTCCAGGCCGGAGTAGCCCTTCGTCAGCTCGGAGCCGGGCCACCAGGGGTAGAGGTAGGCGGCCATGGCCAGCAGCGGCAGGGCCAGCACGAAGAACACCGGAATCACCGCGGAGGCCGTCTCCATCGTCCGGCGCAGCACGATGAGCCACTTGGCCTTCGCCGTGTGGAAGATGGCCTGCATGATGAGGAAGGCGACGCTGATGCCCACCCAGTAGGTGAAGCCAATCAGGTAGGCGTGGGCCGTCTCACCCTTGGCGTCCGTGGCGAAGAAGCCGCCCAGCGTGGCCAGCAGGCCGAGCACGCCCACGGCGAACGCGGGCACCATCAGCTTCGGCGTGCCGTTGTAGGGCTCGAAGCTCGTGTGCGAGTTGGTGACGGGGGGACTCATCGGTTCTCCTGCGGAACGGGCTGCTGGCCGTCCGTGCGGGTATTGCGGGCCGTCTGGAGCGCGCGGACGTAGGCGACCACGGCCCAGCGCTCGCGCAGGTCGAGCTCACCGGAGAAGGACGGCATCACGCCGTAGCCCTCGTTGATGGCCATGTAGAAGTGGCCGTCCGGCTTGCTCTCCAGGTCCAGCAGCGAGGGAGGCAGGCGCAGGGCCATGTTCTCCGCGACGATGCTGTTTCCATCACCGAGCACGCCGTGACACTGCGAGCAGACGATGTTGTACTTCTTCTGACCCAGGGTCAGCAGGTTCTGGTCCACCGTGACGGGCAGGTGGGCCACCGGCTGGCCGTCGCTGCGGCCGGTGAGGGCCACCTGGCGCTGCATGGGGTCCTTGAGCTCGGGGAGCCTGTCGAAGCGCTCACGCGGAACCGTGCCCGCGGGAGGCGTGCGCATGGCGCGGCCGTCCGCCCAGAAGTCGGACGCTTCGTAGACCTCGTACTTCGCCTGGTGCTCCATGCGCTGGAGGAACTCCGAGCTGACGTTGCAGCCCGTGAGCGCGGCGAGTCCGGCGGCGGGGATGAGCCACCTCATTCCTTCTCTCCCGTGACGAGGGTCACCTGGGTCGCGCCCAGGGCCTTGAGCTGATCCATGACCGGCGCCGCGTCCGTGCCCGTCGCCTGGGGAACGCTCAGCCAGTAGCCGTGCGTGGAGGCGGTGCGGAAGTCCTCGGACTCGAAGACGGGGTGGTACGGCTGGGGCAGGCGGCTGAGCCCCAGCAGACCGAAGAAGATGCCGAAGGCGGCGAACAGCACCCCCAGCTCGAACGTGATGGGGACCCACGCCGGCAGCGACAGCAGCGGTCGGCCGCCGATGTTGAGCGGGTAGTCGATGGTGTTCATCCAGGTCTGCATGGCCAGCGCCGTGGCCACGCCCGTCAGGCCGCCGCACAGGGCGATGAAGGGCACGCGCGAGGGCGGCAGACCCAGGGCCTCCGAGCCGCCGTGAAGCGGGTACGGAGAGTAGGTGTCCATTCCCTCGAAGCCCTTCTCCCGCATCTGGCGGGTGGCATCCACGAGGGCGTCCGGCGTCGGGAACTCGGCCAGGACCCAGGATTCGAGAACGGTGGCTTCCATGGCTCTAGTGCGCTCCGTGGGTGTCGGCGCCGTGGTGGGCGTGAGCGGCGTGCTTGAGCTCCAACTGCAGCTCCTTCACCTCGCTGATGGCGACCGCGGGCACGAACTTCAGGAAGAGGAGGAACAACGTGCCGAACAGACCCAGGGTGCCCACGTAGATGCACCAGTCGACCCACGTCGGCGTGTAGATGCCCCAGGAGGACGGCAGGAAGTCCTGGCTCAGCGAGGTGACGATGATGATGAACCGCTCACACCACATGCCGATGTTCACCGCGATGGACGCGACCCACATGATGGCGATGTTGGTGCGGGCCTTCTTGAACCAGAAGATGTTCGGGGTGATGACGTTGCACGCAATCATCAGCCAGTACACCCCGGCGTAGGGGCCGGTGGCGCGGTTCACGTAGAAGGTCCACATCTCGTACTGGTTCTGCGAGTACCAGGCGACGAAGTGCTCCATCAGGTACCCGTAGGAGACGAGCAGGCCCGTCGCCAGGATGACCTTGTTCATGTTCTCCAGGTGCCGGTCCGTAATCACGTCCCGCAGGCCGAGGTACTTGCGGGCGGGGACGATGAGCGTGATGACCATCGCGAAGCCGCTGAACACGGCGCCGGCCACGAAGTAGGGCGGGAAGACGGTGGTGTGCCAGCCGGGCAGCAGGGAGACGGCGAAGTCGAACGAAACGATGGTGTGCACCGACACCACCAGCGGCGTGGAGAGGCCGGCTAGCAGCAGGTACGCGATCTTGTAGTTGTGCCAGTGCCGCCCGGAGCCGCGCCAGCCGAGCGCGAACAGGCCGTAGAGGGTCCGCTGCAGCTTCGTCTTGGACGAGTCACGCAGCGCCGCCAGGTCCGGGATGAGGCCCACGAACCAGAAGAGCGCGGACACCGTGAGGTACGTGGAGATGGCGAACACGTCCCACACCAGCGGCGAGCGGAACTGCGGCCACGCGCCCAGGGTGCTGGGGTAGGGGAACAGCCAGAAGGCGAACCAGGGGCGACCGGTGTGCAGCAGGGGGAAGAGACCGGCGCACATGACGGCGAACAGCGTCATGGCTTCGGCGAACCGGTTGATGCTCGTGCGCCACTTCTGCTGGAAGAGCAGGAGGATGGCGGAGATGAGCGTACCGGCGTGGCCGATACCGACCCACCAGACGAAGTTGATGATGTCGAACGCCCAGCCGACGGGCTGGTTGTTGCCCCACACGCCGATACCGCGGGCCAGCGTGTAGGTGACACCGATGACGAGCAGGCCCAGGGCGCTGAGCGACAGGCCGAAGAGCATGAACCAGCCCTTGCCCGGCTTGCGCCAGACATGGTCCAGCAGCGTCTCGTTCAGGGACGCGTCGTCATGGTGCGGCGCGACGAGGGGCCGCGGCTCGAGCGGATCGAGGGCAGCGTTGGCAGCGGTTTCAGCCATGGCTCAGTGGCTCCCTTGGTTCGCGGCGGCGGACGCGGCGGGCTCGAGGGCGGGGTTGGGATTTCGGACGCGGATGAGGTGCGCGGTGCGCGGGCGGGTGCCCAGCTCGTGGAGCAGCTTGTACGCGCGCTCATCTTCGTGGAGCTGCGTGACGCGCTGCTGCTTGTCGTTGAGGGAACCGAAGGTGATGGCCTGCGTCGGGCAGGTCTGCTGGCAGGCGGTCTGCAGTTCCTTCTCGTTGATGACGCGCTTCTCCACGCGGGCGTCGATGCGCACGCGCTCGATGCGCTGGACGCAGTACGTGCACTTCTCCATCACGCCGCGGTTGCGGACGGTGACGTCCGGGTTCATCAGCATCTTCTCGGTGGCCGTCTTGTCCGCCGTGTAGTGCAGGTAGTTGAACCGGCGCACCTTGTACGGGCAGTTGTTCGAGCAGTACCGGGTGCCGACGCAGCGGTTGTACACCATGTCGTTGAGGCCCTCGTCCGAGTGCACGGTGGCGTTCACCGGGCAGACGTACTCGCAGGGGGCCTTCTCGCAGTGCACGCACATCACCGGCTGCATCACCATCCGGGGGTCGCTCTCGCTGCCCTCGAAGTAGCGGTCGATGCGCAGCCACTGCATCTCACGGCTGACGGAGACCTGCTGCTTGCCCACGACGGGGATGTTGTTCTCCGCCTGGCAGGCAATCACACACGCGCTGCACCCGGTGCAGCGGGACAGGTCGATGGCCATGCCCCACTTGTAGCCCTGGGGGTTGCTGGGGCCCTTGTCGTAGTCGAAGGCCGGCAGGTTGTCCTGGACGCCGAACTTCAGCTCGCCCTTGACGCGGTGGAGCGTGTGCTCCGTCGCGGTGGACGGGTTCTTCAGCTCGGACAGCGGCATGTCCAGCGCCAGCGGGCGGTTCTCCATCCGCCAGTGCGTCTGGGTCAGGCTGAACTTGTAGCTGCCGCGCACCTTGGTGAGCGTGGCGCCGCCGTCGAACCAGGGCGCCTTCAGGGTGCGCACGGCGTTGGCGTTGAAGCCCACCGCCTTGGCCACCTGCTCGTGCAGGCCGTCGCGGCCGTAACCCAGCGACATCGTCACGGTGTCGTTGGCGTGGCCCGGCGTAATCCACACCGGCACGGTCAGCTTGCGGCCGCCGTAGCTCAGCTCCGCCAGGTCACCGGGCTCCAGGCCCAGGCCCTTGGCGGTCTCCGGGCTCAGCAGCGCGGCGTTGTCCCAGGTCATCTTGGTGATGGGGTCCGGGAGCTCCTGCAGCCAGGAGTTGTTGCCGAAGCGGCCGTCGAAGATCTTGTAGTCGTAGACGAAGTTGATCTCGAGCTCGCCCGCGGCGGGAGCCGAGTAGCCCGTCACCAGCGCGGAGGCGGCGCCGAAGTCCGGAGCGCCCTGCACCGGGGCGGCCTGCGTGCCGGGGATGGCGCCATCCGACACCCAGCTCTCCCAGCGGGCCTCGAAGTCACCCTGTCCTTCGGCCTGACCCTGCCAGTAGTCGCGCAGCATCTGGTACGCGGGGCGGTAGGGCTCGTCGAGGAACATCGCCAGCAGCTCGGACTCCGCCACGCCGTTGTAGAGCGGCTGGATGAGCGGCTGGGCAATGGCCACGGTGCCGTCGAACGAACGGCCGTCGCTCCACGTCTCCAGCGGGTGCGCCGCGGGGACGAACCAGTCGACGTACTGGCTGGTCTCGTCCTCGTAGAGGCCCGTATAGAGGACGGTGAGGTTGCCACGGTTGGGGTTGGTCGCCGGGTCCAGCAGCTCCTTCAGGCCCGTGTCCGCCGGAACCGAGAACACCGGGTTCCAGCTGGTGATGACCAGCGTGTCCACGCGGCCGGCCGTGAGGTCCTCCACCAGCGCGCGGACCTGGCTCAGGCCCTCCTGCTCCGCGATGGACGACTGCACGTACTTCACCGTGGTGCCGGTGTTGCCCAGCGCGGCGTTGATGGCGTGGGCCAGCGCGTGGACCGCAGCCGGCTGACGCTCACCCGCGACCACCAGGCTGCGGCCAGGACGCGCACCGCGCAGGTCCGCGACGACCGCCTGCACCCACTTGTCGTGGTCCGCCTTCAGCGACGCCTTGCTGGCGGCGGCGCCAGCCAGCGAAGCGGCGGGGCCCCCCACGGCCTGCGCCACCGCGGCGGCGACCGCGAGCACTTCCTGCGACTTCACGCGCAGGCGGTGGTCGGCCATGCCGCCGGTGATGGAGAAGCGGGCCTCGGCCACGTAGAGCCGGTTGAGCGGGCCGTTGTTCGGGTCGCGGCGGTTGGCGAACTGGCGCGCATAGGCCAGGTTCTCCGGGCGGCTCTCCAGGAAGTCCGCGTCCAGCGCCAGGACGATGTCCGCCTGGGCGAAGTCGTAGATGGCCGTGACGGGCTGTCCGCCGAAGAGCGCGCGGGCCGCCTCTGCCTGCGTGTCGTGCGTCTGCGCGGTGTAGCTGTGGAAGCGCGCGTTCGGCAGCTTCTTCAAAATGCGGTTGCGCAGGTCGCCGGTCAGCGGCGAGTTGCCGGGCTCGGACAGGAAGCGCACGCGGCTGCCACCGTCCCCGGCGGAGGCCTTGTTGGCGCGGTTGGCCAGCTCCTCGCGCAGGACGCGAAGGGCGCGGGGGCTCTTGCCCTGACGGAGCACGCGGGCGCGGCTCGGGTCGTACAGGGACAGCAGGAACGCCTGCTCCCAGGGGCCCGCGGCGCCCTGGTTGACCGGGTGGTCCGGGTTGCCCTCGATCTTCACGGGGCGACCCTCACGGGCGGTGATGAGCAGGCCGGAGGTGTGACCGGCCAGCGTCATGCCGGACGCGTAGTGGAGCGGGTTGCCCGGGACGAGCTCGGGAGGCGTCTTGGTGTACGGCAGGAGGCGCTCATCCACCGGACGGGTGCTGCACGCGGTGGCGCCGGCCAGGGCCAGCGAGGCACCCAGCAGGTGCATGAACTCGCGGCGGGCGAAGCCGGTGGGCGCCAGGTCCGCGCCGGCGGGGAACTCCGGCCGCGTCTCTTCCAGGTAGTCGGGCGCGCCGAGCTTCTCCTCCAGGCTGCGCCAGTACGTCTGGCCATAGCCGGGCTCGGAGGAGGAGGCATTGGCGGCCGCGTGCTCGAGCGCCTCGCCGACAACGTCGGACGCGGCGGCGGGCCGGTCCGTGACGACCGGGAGCGCGAAGGAGGAGGGGGTGTCCTGCGACGGGGCGCCGTCGCGCTTCGTGTTCATCGGTGGCATGTGGAGCAGCTCTCGCGCGAGTGGACGTCGTACGCTTCTGCCAACTGGCGGCCAAGCTCAGCGGCCTTGGCCTTGTCTTCGGGCGGGGTCCACGTCATGGACGTGATGAACTCCGCAGGACGCAGGTGGGGCTCCGGATTGCGGTGGCAATCCAGGCACCAGGCCATGGTGAGCGGCGCGGCCTGCTCCACGGCGGCCATCTGGTCGACGCGGCCGTGGCAGGTGGCGCAGCCGACGCCCTTGGCCACGTGGATGGAGTGGTTGAAGTAGACGAAGTCCGGCAGGTTGTGCACGCGGACCCAGGGGATGGGCTGGTCGGAGAAGAACGCCTTGCGGACCTCGGTGAGGTACGGGCTCTTGTTCCAGACCTGTGCGTGGCAGGACATGCACACCGTGGTGGAGGGGATGCCCGCGGAGGGCGACTCCTCGACCGTCCAATGGCAGTACCGACAGTCAATCTGCTCATCACCCGCGTGGTGGCGGTGATCGAACTCGATCGGCTGTTCAACGGGCCGCTGCTGGCCAGTGACGTACGGCGAGCGCACGTAGGCCATGAGACCGCCGATGCCGATGGCGGGCACGGCAAGGAGCGCCGCGGCTGACAGCCGCGACACCGTGTTCGTCCAACGTGGGAAGAGAGGGCCGCTCATACCAGGACCATGGGCAAGGGGGCTTCGACAGAAGCAGTGACGGGAACGAAAGGCGAGGCGTGGGCGTTGCCGGGCGCGGGGAGCGGAGGGGCGTTCCCGGCCCCAACGGGGCGGGTGGGCGGTGGCTCCTGGCGCACTGAAGGCGAAGCGGACACGTCCAACGAGACCTCTATTAGTAATGCCGTGGGCGGGGCCCTCCTTCTCTCCCTGCCCTAATGCGGCGCGGGACCATCGGGCATCGACACGGCAGTGTCAACCATTCAGATGTGGCGGTGCGGGGATACCACTTCCACGCGCGAGGGCGGAAAGTCGCCGTCGCGCGGTGATGAATCTCTCTTCTGGCGGGAGGTAGGGGTGATTGAGCAAAGCACCCGCCGGAGTGGATCACTCCGGGTGTTTCACGGCGCGTCGTCGGTCTCCGGCTGCCGCCAGCGCGCGAGGCGCCGGGCCAGCAGCCGTTCCACCAACTCCCGGGCGCGGGCGTCCCGGTGATAACGGGCGTCATGCCGGGAGCCCTTGCCTTGGTTGCACCGGGCGCAGGCCAGGCCCAGGTTGGTCAGCGCCTCGGTGCCCCCGGCCGTCTTCGGGAGGATGTGCTCGATGGTGGCGCGGCTGATCGGCTCGCCATCCAAGCCGACCCATAAGTGCGCGTTGCAGTGCAGGCACTTGCCGAGCCACGCCTCGCGGCCCCGGTGGTCGGCGCGCTCGAAGGTATTATCCGTTTCGATGATACCCAGTATCTTGCGACGCTTGGCGTAGCTCATCCTACACCTCGACGACTGCGGGGCCGGCGACGGCGAAGATGCGATCGCCCGCGCGGCGGGAGACGTTGGGTCCACCGGTGAAGGCACTGAAGGCCGGGAGCACGCCCACGCCGTGTCCCACCTGAAAGCAGGGAAGTCGCAGTGTGTCGCGCTTCCCACCCAGCCGCACCATGGGGTGGAGGTGACCTGCCCATACATAGCGGCCGGACACGGGCTCCGGATGGTGGGCGAAGTGGAACGGGCCTTCGTCGATGGCGGCCTCGCGGACGTCCAGGCGCCAGCGCTCGGGCAGCGTCTTCATGTGCCGGTCATGGTTGCCCCGCACCAGGACGCACGCCACGGAGGCGTGGGACTCCCGCCACACGGCCAGCCGCTCGACCACGGCGGGGGTGAGCCCCTGGCGGGAGTGGATGAGGTCGCCCAGCAGGAGCAGGCGGCGGGCACCGGTGGAGGTGAGCGCCGCGGACAGGCGGGTCAGGTCGTCCTCCAGCACGCCCGTGGGCAGGGGGATGCCGTGCTGCTGGAAGCTCTCCGTCTTGCCCCAGTGGAGGTCCGCCACGGCCAGGGTGCCGGTGTCGGGCCAGTACAGGGCGCGCTCCGGGAGCAGCTCCAGCAGGGTGCCCGCTATGCGGACCTGGCATCTTCGCGAGTCCATCGCTCCTTCAACCGCTCCACCCGCTCCAGCAGGGACTCGCTGGACAGGCTCGCGCTGATGCGCTCGACGACGAGGGGGAAGCCCAACGGCGTGGGCCGGCGGACCTGGATGAGCTCCAGGGGCGCGGCCTGAAGCCGCTCCAGGGTCCGCGCCAGGCGCCCCTCCTCGAACTGTTGCTCCAGCACCTCCCGGCGGGCCTGGACGAGCAGGAGGTTGTCCGGGTCGTATTTGATGAAGACGTCGTGCAGCAGCGACGCGCTGGCCTGGACCTGTCGCGAGGACTTGCGCGCGCCGGGCAGGCCCGGCGGCACCAGCCCGGCGATGCGGGCGATGTCTCGGAACTGGCGCTTCGACAGCTCGCCGACGTTGACGCTCTCCAGGACGTCCGCCTCCAGCCGCTCGCGGGTGAAGAGGGCGGGGCGCAGCGCCTCCTCGAAGGGGAAGGGCGTGGGCGTGAGCAGCTCCAGGCCGTAGTCATTCACCGACAGGGTGAAGGTGGCCTTGCGCAGGCGCGTCAGCCGCAGCGCGAGCAGCGCCGCCAGTCCCTCGTGCACCCGCCGTCCTTCAAAGGGGTAGAGGAAGAGGTGGTGCCCGTCGCGCGTCTGGCACGCCTCCGCCAGCAGGAGGTCCGCCGCGGGGATGCGGGACAGGCGGGCCTGCGCGTCCAGCACGGGCCAGGCCGCGGCCAGCTCGTCCGAGGTGACGTCGCCATGGCGCGCGGTGTCCAGCGTGCGCCGAACGGCGGCGGCCAGTGAGCTGGACAAGGGCAGGCGGCTGCCGCCCCAGCGCGGCGTCTGGGTGACCTTCGTCTTCGCGGGCCGCACGTAGGCGGTCATGTCCTGGAGGCGGCTGAACTCCAGCTTCTTCCCCGCGAAGATGAAGGTGTCGCCCGGCTTGAGGCGGCTGACGTAGGACTCCTCCACGCTGCCCAGGCGCCCGCCGCTCCAGTAGCGCAGCTGCACCACGGCGTCGGAGGTGATGGTGCCGATGTTGAGGCGGTGCATGCGGGCCACGCGCGCGTCCGCGACGACGCAGCGTCCCTCCTGCTCCACCACGCGGCGGAACTCCGGGTAGGCGCGCAGCGTGGGGCTGCCCTCGCGGACCAGGGACAGGGTCCACGCGAACGCCTCGTCAGTGAGGCTGGCGAAGGCCGCCGCGGTGCGCACCTCGTCACGCAGGGCATCGGGCGTGAAGCCGCCGCCCATGGCGCACGTCACCAGGTGCTGCGCCAGGACGTCCAGCGGCTTGCTCGGAGGCGTGCGGGCCTCCACCTCGCGGCGCAGGAGCGCGTCCTTGGCGGCGGCCATCTCCACCAGCTCCAGCGCGTGCGTGGGGACGAAGAGGATGTGGCAGGTGGCGCCGGGACGGTGGGCGCCGCGGCCCGCGCGCTGCATCGTCCGGCCAATGCCCTTGGGGCTGCCCACCTGCACCACGCGCTCCACCGGGCCGAAGTCCACGCCCAAATCCAGCGACGAGGTGCACACCACGATGCGCAGCGAGCCTTCCTTGAGGCCGCTCTCCACGCGCTCGCGCTCCTCGCGGTCGATGGAGCCATGGTGGAGCGCGATGAGGTGCTCCCACTCTGGACGGACGAAGCGCAGGCCCTCGAACCAGCGCTCGGCCTGGGAGCGCGTGTTGGTGAAGATGAGCGTGGAGCGCTCCGGGTCCAGCCACGCGCCC
This sequence comes from Myxococcus sp. AM010, assembly GCF_013372585.1. Lineage (NCBI taxonomy): Bacteria > Pseudomonadati > Myxococcota > Myxococcia > Myxococcales > Myxococcaceae > Myxococcus > Myxococcus sp. AM010. Next base: position 45,136 of record NZ_JABXEO010000058.1, on the reverse strand, counting down.
ACGCGGGCGAGCATGGAGAAGCCCAGGTGGCCCGCCCAGGGGAACGCATCCACGGACTCGGGCAGCAGCGTCTCCACGACGACGGGCCGCTCCAGCGCCGCGCTCACAATCGTGGGCGTCAGGCCGGTGCCCACGGCGTGACGCGCGGCCTCGTCCAGGTTGGCCAGCGTGGCGGACAGCGCCCAGGTGCGCAGGCCCGGGGCGAAGTGGCGCAGGCGGGCCAGCGCCAGCTCCAATTGCGAACCCCGCTTCGAGCCGAGCAGCTCGTGCCACTCGTCCACGATGACGGAGCGCAGCGACGCGAACAGCTCCGGGGCCCGCTCATGCGTGAGCAGGACGCACAGCGACTCCGGCGTGGTGATGAGCACCTGCGGCAGCCGCTCCCGCTGACGCTGGCGCACCGAGGAGGACGTGTCGCCGGTGCGGCTCTCCACGGTGATGTCCGCGTCGAGCACGGTGAGGGGCTCCCGCAGCGCCTTCTCCACGTCCCGGGACACCGCGCGCAGCGGCGTCACATAGAGGAGCTGAAGCCCGGGCTGTCGATGCGCCGCCACGTCCGCGAGCGGGCCCAGGTAGGCCGCGTACGTCTTGCCCGCGCCAGTGGGGACGTGGAGGAGTCCGCTTTCGCCGCGCGCGTGGGCGGCCCAGGCCTCTTCTTGAAACGGATAGGGCGTCCATCCCTTCGCGCGGAACCAGGCGCGCAGGGCCTTGCGACTGGCGGCAAGCTGCGCCCGCGGCGAGCGAGGCCTACCCGCTGGCATGGAGCAGCGCCTTGAGCGAGTCCAGCGTGTCCGCGTCCCGCGGCTTCTTGTCCGTCCGCCAGCGGGCGATTCGGGGGAAGCGCAGCGCGACGCCCGACTTGTGACGCGGCGAGGACTGGATGCCCTCGAAGTGCAGCTCGAAGACCTGTTCGGGCTCCACCGAGCGCACGGGGCCGTACTTCTCCCGCGTGTGCGCGCGAATCCACCGGTCCAGCCGGCCCATCTCCGCGTCCGTCAGGCCGGAGTACGCCTTCGTCACCGGCTGGAGCTCCGTGCCGTTCCACACCGCGAAGGTGTAGTCGGTGTACAGCGACGCGCGCCGGCCGTGGCCCGGATGCGCGTACAGCAACACCGCGTCCACCGTGAACGGGTCAATCTTCCACTTCCACCAGTCGCCCCGCTTGCGTCCGGTGAGGTACGGCGACTCCAGGCGCTTGAGCATGAAGCCTTCGACGTTGCGCGCTCGCGCCTCGCCCCGCGCGGTGGCCAGGTCCTCCCAGGTGGCCGCTGGCACGACGGGCGAGACAGGCAGCCGCGGCACGTCCTTCAACAGCGCCTCCAGCTTCGCGCGCCGCTCGCGCAGCGGCTGGCTCCGGAGGTCCTCGCCTCCCAGCTCCAGCACGTCGTAGGCGATGAAGGCCGCTGGGGCTTCGGCCAGCACCTTGGGCGTCAGCTTCTGCCGGCCGATGCGCCGCTGGAGCAGGGCGAAGGGCAGGGGCGCTCCGTCCGCGTAGGCCAGCACCTCGCCGTCCAGCACCGTGCCCTCGGGCAGCGCCGCCGAGGCGTCCGCGATTTCAGGGAAGCGCTCGGTGATGAGCTCCTCGCCCCGGCTCCACAGGTGCACGCCGCCCTCGCGGCGGATGAGCTGGCCCCGGATGCCGTCCCACTTCCACTCCACCAGCCACTCCGCCCGGTCGCCCAGGTCTCCGGGTGGCTGCTCCAGCGGTGACGCGAGGTAGAAGGGGTAGGGCCGGGAGCTGTCGCCGTCCGACTCGTCCTGGGACACGAGCTGCCGGAAGAAGGTGGGCGAGGGCGTCCATGTCCCCATCAGCCGGTGCGCCACGCTGGGCGCGGGCAGGCCCGCCACCTGCGCCACCGCGCGGACCACCAGCGTGGAGGACACGCCCACGCGCAGCTCGCCGGTGAGCAGCTTGTTGAGCAGGAACAGCTCGCGCCGGGGCATGGCGTGCCACCAGGAGACCACCTGCTCGCGTTGCCCGGCGGCATCCAGTTGACGCAGCGGCAACAGGCGTTGCTCCAGCCACGTGGACAGGGGCAGCTCCTCGGTCCGCGCCGGGCGCTCGCGTGCGTCCAGCAGCAGGGCAATCACCTCCGCCAGGTCGCCCACGGAGGCGTAGACCTCCTCGAAGAGCCAGCCGGGGATGCCCGTCAGCTCCTGCGTCCACCCCACCAGCAGCTTCGTGGGAAGCAGCCGCTTCAGCTTCTGGCCCGTGAGGAAGTAGAGCGCCCACGCCGCGTCCTCCGGGGGCGCTTCCTGGAAGTAGCGCGCGAGCGCTTCCACCTTGGCGTTGGTGGAGGTGGTCTGGTCCAGCGTTTCATAGAGGTCCGCCAGTCGCCGCACGCGTCAGTCCTCCGCTTCGCCTTCGAAGGGCGTGGCCAGGGGCGCGGCGTCCACGCCCTGTTCGCGCAGGTAATGGGCCAGCGGCTCGGTGTAGCCGTGCGTCACCAGCACGCGCTCCGCCTGGGTGTCCTTCACCGTGCGCAGCAGGTCCGGCCAGTCCGCGTGGTCCGACAGCACGAAGCCGCGGTCGAAGCCCCGGCGGCGGCGGTTGCCGCGAATGCGCATCCAGCCGGACGCGAAGCCCGTCTCGTACTCACCGAAGCGGCGCATCCACGTGGAGCCGCTCGCGCTCGGCGGCGCCAGCACCAGCGCTCCCGCGAACGAGGTGCCCTTCTCCACCTCGGACACCCATTGCGTGGGCAGCATGCGGACGCCCGCGTCCCGGTACACGTCCACCAGGGCGTGCAGCGCGCCGTGGACGAACACGGTGCGGTCCGTCCGCTTCGCCAGCTCCGCGAGCAGCCGCTGCGCCTTGCCCAGCGCGTAGCAGAACAGCACCGCCGCGCGGCCCAGCGCGCGGTTGACGTCCCACCAACGCAGGATGTCCTCGGCCACCTGCTCCGTCGCGTCCCAGCGGAAGATGGGCAGGCCGAACGTCGCCTCGGTGATGAAGGTGTGACAGGGGACGACCTCGAAGGGCGCGCACGTGGGGTCCGGCGCGCGCTTGTAGTCACCGGACACGACCCACGTCTCCCCGCCGTGCTCCACGCGCAGCTGCGCGCTGCCCAGCACGTGGCCCGCGGGATGGAAGCTGATGGTGACGCCGTTGATGCTCAACCGTTCGCCGTAGTCGAGCGTGTCGATGGTGGCGTCCGCGCCCAATCTCCGGTGCAGCAGCCCCTTGCCTGCCCGGGCGCCCAGATAGTGGCGGCTGCCACCGCGGGCGTGGTCACCATGCGCGTGGGTGATGAGCGCCCGGTCCACCGGACGCCAGGGGTCGACGTGGAAGCCGCCGGGAGCGCAGTAGAGCCCCTGAGGCGTCACCGTCATCAATGGAGCGGAAGGCGCGGCACGCAAAGTCCCATTCAGATAGCGAGGGGCTCGGAGGCGGACCACCGGGGGTGGGACTTCGCCTCACCGGCGGGAGCTCCCCGGGCTGCTCTTCGGGCACCCGCTGGCCGGGGGGGCTTGCGCGACGGATGCAGAGGAATATCGGACCGCTTGGAGGACTCCCCTTGGACGGGGGATAACCCCAGTTCCCCCCTGCCGTGATGCGCGGTGGGAAGCGAGTCAACGACGATGGATGCACAGGAGCGGAAGTCAGCCTACCGACGGCGCGCGGAGCAGGGCGAGGCGGTGCCGGTGTCGGTGGAGCTGCCGGCGGACCTCGACACGCCGCTGTCGGCCTACCTGAAGCTGGGCGGTGGTTCGCGCGGCTTCATCCTCGAGTCGTGCTACGGCGGCGAGCGGTTCGGCCGCTACAGCCACATTGGCGCGGAGCCCGCGGGCCGCGTGCGGCTGGACCGCGGCGGCGCCACCTTGTGGCGGGGCTCGAACGAGGAGCGTCGGGACGGCAAGCCCCTGGACGTGCTGCGCCAGCTCTGGCGCGAGCTGGCCGTGGCGCGGCTCCCCGGTGAAGCGCCCTTCCTGGGCGGGCTCGTGGGGTACATGGGCTACAACTGCTTCTCGTGGCTGGAGCCCACGGTGCCGGACCGGCACCCCAGCGACCTCTCCTTCCCGGACTCGGAGTGGCTGGTGTGCGAGGACTTCGTCACGCACGACACCCGCACCGGGACGCTCAAGGCCACCGCCATTGCCCGGCCGTCGCTGCACGGCAGCGTGGCCGCCGCGCTGCAGGACGCGGAGGCGCGCGCGCGGGCCATGGCGGACCGGCTGCTGAAGCCGCTGCCTCCGGAGGCCTACGCGCCGGCGCCGCGCATGCGTGGGGACGTGGCGCCCACCGCGTGCTGGGAGCGCGCGGGGTATGAGGCGGCGGTGGCTCGGGCGCAGGAGTACATCCGCGCCGGAGACATCTTCCAGGTCGTGCTCGCGCGCCGCTTCGAGTCCCGGGGCGCGCCGCCGCCGCTGTCGCTCTACCGCGCGCTGCGGCGGGTGAATCCGTCGCCGTACCTCTTCCTGGTGGCGCTGGGCGAGGCCCGCGCGTTGGTGGGCGCATCGCCGGAGCTGCTGGTGCAGGTGCGTGACGGGGACGTGGTGGTGCGGCCCATCGCCGGCACCCGGCGGCGCGGCGCGTCCGAGGCCGAGGACCTGGCCCTGGAGAAGGAGCTGCTCGCGGACGAGAAGGAGCGCGCCGAGCACATCATGCTGGTGGACCTGGGGCGCAACGACGTGGGCCGCGTGGCGGCGCCTGGCTCGGTGCGCGTCGAGGACATGATGCTCATCGAGCGCTACAGCCACGTGATGCACATCGTGTCGCAGGTGCGCGGCAAGCTCGACGCGAAGTACGACGCGCTGGACGCGCTGGCCAGCACCTTCCCCGCGGGCACGGTGTCGGGCGCGCCCAAGATTCGCGCGATGCAAATCATCGACGAGCTGGAGGTCCAGCGGCGCGGGCCCTACTCGGGCGCGGTGGGCTACCTGTCCTTCTGCGGCACGCTGGACGTGGCGATTGCCTTGCGCACCTTCTTCGTGGACGGAGACCGGACGATGTGGACCGCGGGCGCGGGAGTGGTCGCGGACTCCGTGCCGTCGAAGGAGGCGGACGAGACGGAAGCCAAGGCGGGCGCCATGGCCGCCGCGCTGCGGCTGGCGCGCGAGGGAGGTGGCCGGTGATTCTGGTCATCGACAACTACGACTCCTTCACCTTCAACCTCGTGCAACTCCTGTACACGTTGGGGGCCGAGGTGAAGGTGGTGCGCAACGACGACCTGGATGCTCAAGGCGTGGCGGCCTCGGGCGCGTCCCACCTGGTGATTTCGCCGGGGCCCTGCACGCCGCACGAGGCGGGCGTCAGCGTGGCGGCCATTGCCCAGTCACGCGTGCCAGTGCTGGGCGTGTGCCTGGGGCACCAGTCCATTGGCGCGGCCTTCGGCGGCAAGGTGGTGCGCGCGCCAGCGCCGGTGCACGGCAAGGCGGCGCACATCCAGCATGGCGGCACGGGCCTCTTCGCGGGGCTCAGCGCGGGCTTCGCGGCGGCGCGCTACCACTCGCTCATCGTGGAGGCGCCGTCCCTGCCCGCTGAGCTGGAGGCCACCGCGTGGAGCCAGGATGGCCTCATCATGGCGCTGCGCCACCGCGAGCGGCCCGTGGTGGGCGTTCAGTTCCATCCAGAGAGCGTGCTCACACCGGATGGGCCGGCGCTGGTGCGCAACTTCCTGGAGGGGCGGCTGTAGCTCAAGCGCGCAGGTGCGTGGTGTCGTTCCACGACACGATGGCCGGGCGGCGCCTGTCGCCGTCGTGTCCGAGCACGCTGATGGACGCGGTGCTCAGCAGGAAGAGGCGGCCTTCCCACGGAGGCAGGCCCAGCCACCGCGCCGCGAGCACGCGGAGCAGGTGCCCGTGGGCGAAGATGAGCACGTCCCCGTCCGTCCGGAGCGCGTCGGAGATGACGCTGTCCACGCGCGTGGCCACCTGCGCCGCCGTCTCGCCGTTGGGGACGCCGTTCTTCCAGATGGTCCAGTCGGGCCGCTCCGCGCGAATCTCCGCGCCGGTGCGCCCCTCGTAGTCGCCGTAGTCCCACTCCATGAGGTCCTCGCGCGGCTGGGCCAGGTCGTCGTAACCGGCGAGCGCGCAGGTGTCCGCCGCGCGGCTCAGTGGGCTGGTGTAGACGGCGTCGAAGCGCCAGGCCTTCAGCGGCGCGCCCAGAAGGCGGCCCATCTCCCTTCCGGAGTCCAGGAGCGGAATGTCCGTCCGCCCTGTGTGCCGGCCGTTGTGGCTCCACTCCGTCTCTCCGTGCCGGACGAGTACCACCTGTTTCCCGGGGGTCTTCATGGCGCGCATTCTGGCAGGGCCCGGGCCCGCGCGCAGGCGAAAGCCCGAGGGGCCTCGGGGTGCCGGGACATTCAGTGGGCGATGTATGTCGACGGTAGGAGCGTCTTTCCGCCCCTGCCGTCGAAGAGGCTGTCCTTCAGGTGCAGGTGGATGACGACGCGTGAGCGCTGCTCCAGGGCGCCGCGCGTCGTCGAGAACTGGATGGTTCCGGCTTGGGCGTTGATGAGACCCGCGAGGCGGTCTTCCTTGAACGCTCCCACGTCGTCCAGGCGCACGGTGATGTCCACCTGCTTCACGTACCTGGGCAGGAAGAAGCGCCCCATCAGGTGGGCCTGGTCCGTCTTCGACAGGTCCATGGCGCGCGCGTTGGGCGAGGGCTCGAAGCGGATGGGCTCGCCGAAGGACGTGACCTCGACCTGGCCCATGCCCAGCAGGACCATCTCGTACTGTGCCGCGTCCTGGCCCCGCATGCGGATTTCGAAGGCGTCCAGCACGGGGTCTCCCAACGCTCGCATCAAATCGTCTTCGCTGCTGTCGCAGGCACCTGTCCCCAGCGCCACGAGCAGGCCCGGAACCCACCTGGATTTGGATGGAATCTTCATGACCGCGCTCCCTCTCAGAACCGAGGCTCCTCGGCGTGCTCCATGGCCCGCAGCGGGTCCACCGCGAAGATTCTCTTTCGCAGCGGAATCGCCGTCCGTTTGCCAGAATGGTTGTGCCGCTCCAGCCGCTGTCGCAGCTGCTCCATCCGGCCAGGGTCGAGCGGGGCCGGGCTCGCCAGCGCGGACAGGGTGGGCGCGCGCGTGTTGAAGACGCGCTCGTTGCAGACCGCCGTCAGCGCTTCGCGCGCCGTGCGGACCTTCAAGGACTCCGTGGCCGTGCGGCGCGCGTTGTCCGAGGCGATGGCGGGGTTGGCCCAGAGGATGCCCAGGGCACCTGGGAGGGTGGAGACTTCGCCGAGGGCGCCGAGGGAGATGGGGCCGTATGCCAGGCACTCCAGGAGGGCGCTCTCGCTGGCGCCGAAGAACCCGCGGCCCCGGGTCGTCGGCTGCGGGCGAGGCGAGCCCCAGAGGTAGAAGCCACACATCGCGCCGTTCGCGAGCTGCGGCACCGCCCGCGTGAGGAGGGTGGTCAGGTTGCCCGTCATCACGTCCACGGCATGGAAGCCGCTGGCCCTGCGGGTGTCGGGGCCGCTGGTCCCATGGAGGAAGAGCTCGCCGTCGCGTGTGAAGACGGCGGCGCTCATGTGCGGGTCCTCCGCGAGCTCGCCGTCAATCCGCGCGGGCGAGGGATGGTCCGTGGCCACGCCCGTGCGCGGGTCGATGGTGGTCAGCCGCTGGGTGGCGTTGTTGAAGGCGTAGAGCAGGCCGTCCCGGGGGCTCATCGCGAAGTCCGCCACCTGGAAGTCTCCCGGGGCGCTGACCACGTGCTCGGAGAGCGTCTCTCCGGTGCTGGGGTTGACGCGGATGAGGCGATGGGTGCTGGGCTCGAAGCCGGCGTAGGCGCCATCCTTGAGGACGGCGCCCGCGGTCCAGATGGCCGACTGAGGCGCCTCGGTGTCCAGCGGGGCGATGACGCTCGAAGCGCCCGTGGCGTCGACGCGGATGAAGTGGGGCGCGCTGACGCCGTCCGACGCGATGGCGTACAGGCTGTTGTCGAAGGGGTTGAACGCCAGCGCGTTGTAGGGGAGTGCTGCTTCACCCTGCAGCGTCAGCGTGCCGGTGGCGGGGTCGAAGATGTAGAGCCGCGAGGGGGCCGCGGGCCGTCCTTCCGGAGAGCGCGAGGCCGTGGAGAGGTAGACGGTGTCGTCGCAGAACAGGTCGGGCCGAGGGAGGCAGAGCACGTTGGTCCCCGCCTGGCTGGCGCCCGCGTCCCAGCCGATGCTGAAGGTGCTGGTGAAGGAGACCTCGTGGTTGGGCGTCACCGGATTCGCATCATGTATCCCCAACGTGAGACACGCGTCGTAGCTCTCCAGCGTGAGTTCGCATTGGTACGTGACGTGTCCTCCCTCCGGGACCACGAGGGGGGGCGTGGGCGAGCGCGTGCAGTCCTTCAGCAGGGGCGCGGTCGCGGAGCGCAGCTCGGAGGGGCGCTCCAGGTCGATGTTGGCGACGGTGAGCGTGAAGCGCAGCGTCTCCGGGTAGGTGCCGACCGTGTATTGCTTTCGTCCGTTCACGAGTTGCTCGGAGCGGAGGTTGTTGGCCCAGGCGTTCGAGGCCCAGACGGCCCCAATGAACAGGAGCCGGAGCCACTTCCTATCCATCATGGAGGTCTCCACGTCCGTGATTGCAGGGGGACGGGAGCCTGCGGGCTGCAGTCGATGTGCCAGTTATTCTCTTGTTTATTGTGATTCTTGGAGATTGGTGCGCGTGCCTTGGAGGGTGCTTGGATGTTGAGTCGCGTTGTCTGTGAATGCCTTCGGGACGGCGGGAGAATGGCCTGGAGGTCAGGTTTGTGTCCGCCGGGTGGAACTCGATGGCAGGAGGCGCTGACGCCAGCGCGGAGCGCCAGGTCGCGGCTGTGTAGGAATTACAAGAGGGCGGCTGGCATTCGTTCAGGGTTGCAGGCTGCCCGGCCGGACGACGGTGCGCCCGGCCGGGCATGTTCTCCGGCAGTGACTACTGCGTCACGATGATGAGCCGGTCCGCGCGGACGTTGTTGTCCTCGCGCAGTTCCTCCTGGTGATTCCAGGGGTCGGCGATGCCGCCCAGGTAGAAGAACCCGGTGGGGCCCGAGTCCGGAGGCGTGTAGGCCGTCACCGAGGCATTGCGCGTGACGCACTGCCCGGCGTCCAGGGTGTTGACCTGAACGGCGCCGATGACCGTCTGTGATTCGGGGGGGGCCCCCGGTCCGCCTTGAGGTGGGAGCTCGAGTGTGTCGCTGCTCGACAGATACAGGTCCACGGCGGTGTTGCTGGCGGTGGTGGTGCCCTGGTTGCACACGCGCACGGTGGCGGTGAAGGCGCTGCCTGTCCTCACGGAGGTGGGGCCGGAGAGGGAGGTGATGACCAGGTCGGGCCGGTCGCCCACGCCCATGAGTCCGCTCACGAAGGTGTTGTTGTCCTCGCGCAGCTCCGCCTCCATCTGAGAGGTGTCGACAGCGGCGCCCAGGTACAGGGGGTGATTGGGCGACGCCTCGGGGGGCAGCGTCACCCAGGCTGAGGCGGGCTCCGTGACGCACTGCCCTGGATTCAGTGGCTGCACGTTGACGTAGCCAAGGGGCATCTGGGTGTTCGGGTAGGGCATTCCCGGGCCATTCCACTGGGGCATGACCACCCGCGCCTGCGTGGAGAAGAACAGCTCCAGGGAGGTGCCGTTCGAGTACTGCGTCCCCTGATTACAGACTGTCACGGTGGCGGTGAAGGTGCCGTTGGACGGCACGCTCGCCGGTGCGCTCACGGTGGTGATGACGAGGTCCGGGCCGTACCCCACGCCGATGAGGCCGCCCACGAAGGTGTTGTTGTCTCCGCGCAGCTCGTCGTGCGGTGCATGTGCGCCGACGGTGGCGCCCAGATAGAGCGGGCCGTCCGCCACCGCCGCCGGGGGGCGCTGCGCCCAGGAGGGGATGTTCAACGTCACGCAGTCATCCACTTGCAGCGACGGGAGGCTCAGCTCGCCAACCACCTGCTGGGTGTCCGGCATGGGCGGGGCCGGCTCATTCCACGACGGCAGGTGCAGGGTGTCCTCCGTGGAGAGGTAGACCTCCACCAGGGTGGAGGACGACGCGCTCGTGCCCTGATTGCAGACCGACACGGTGGCGGTGAACGCATCGTAGCGCGCCACGCTCGCGGGGCCGGTGACGGAGGTGATGACCAGGTCGGGGCCTTCGCCCACGCTGAGCTGGCCGCTGACGAAGACGTTGTTGTCCTCACGCAACTCCTGCTCGAAGCGATTCGCGTCGACCAGGGCGCCCAGGTAGAGCGGCTGGCCGGGCGTCGCCGCGGGAGGCCGGCTGGCCGTGGCGCTGGCGCTCCCCGTGAAGCACCTGCCGGGGTTCAATGAGGGCACGCTCATGCCGCCGACAGGCTGTTGCGTGGCCGGCAGGGGATTGCCGGGGCTGTTCCACCGGGGCATGACCAACGCCGGCTCCGAGGCGAGGTGCACCTCCACGTCGTTGCCGGCCGAGGGGGCCGTGCCCTGGTTGCACACCGTGACGGTCGCGTGGAACGTGTCGTTGGGCAACACGCTGGCGGGGGCCTGGATGGCGGTGACGACGAGGTCGGGCCCGTAGCCTACGCCCACGAGGCCGCTCACGAAGGTGTTGTTGTCCTCGCGCAGCTCCAGCGTGCCTCCCCACCCGTCGACGATGGCGCCCAGGTAGAGGGGCTGGTCGGGCGTCGCCGCGGGAGGCTGCTGCGCGTGGCCCGGGACCGCCAGCGTGACGCACTGGCCGGCTTCCAGGTACGGGACGGGCAACATCCCGGCAGGCGCCTGCGTCTCCGGGAAGGGGGCGCCGGGGCCATTCCACCGAGGCAGCGCCAGGCCTGCCGTCGTGGAGAAGAACAGCTCCAGGTCCGAGGAGTACGAGGAAGCAGTGCCCTGGTTGCAGACGGTGACGGTGGCGGTGAAGGCGTCATTGGGCTGCACGCTCGCGGGGCCGGTGAGGGCGGTGACGACCAGGTCGGGGCCGTAACCCACGCCGATGCGGCCACTGACGAAGGTGTTGTTCTCCTCGCGAAGCTCTTCGACGTCTCTCCACACGTCGACGATGGCGCCCAGGTGGAAGACCTCGCCTGGAACGGCGGGCGGGAGGTAGGCAGAGCCGGAGGCGTTGCCCGTGAAGCATTGGCCGGCGCTCAACGAGGGAATGTTCAGCTCACCGGCGGGCGTCTGGCCCTCCGGGAGCGGGGCGCCCGGGTTGGTCCAGTCCGGAAAGAGCAGGCTGGATTCGGTGGAGAGGAACACTTGTGCCTGGCTGGGGCTGGACTGCGCGGTGCCCTGATTGCAGACGGTGAGGGCCGATGAGAACGGCTCGTTCCTCCGCACGCTGGCCGGGCCGGTGAGGGCGGTGACGACGAGGTCGGGGCCGTCACCCACGCCGATGACGCCGCCGATGAAGGTGTTGTTGTCCTCGCGCAGCTCCTGCACCGCCGACCACGGGTCGACGATGCCGCCGAGGAAGTAGGCCGTGTTCCAGTTCCCTCCTGGGGACTGGGCCACCGCGGTCCCGGAGAGCGCCCTGCACTCGCCGGGGTCCAGCGGTGGGAGCGTGAGCATCCCAATGGGGGTGCGCATGAACGGCTCGAAAGTGGGGCCACCCTCCGGCGTTGGCGCGTTTAGGAACGTGCTCGTGGAGAGATAGAGCTCCAGCACGTCGGAGTAACTGCTCTGGGTGCCCTGGTTGCAGACCGTCGCGGTGACGGGGAAGGTGCCTGTCCCGACGTTGGCGGGCCCCTTCAGCGCGGTGATGACCAGGTCGGGGCGCTCGCCCACGCCCATGAGTCCGCTCACGAAGGTGTTGTTGTCCTCGCGCAGCTCCGGGACGTTCGACGCCGTGCCGGCGATGGCGCCCAGGTAGAAGGACTCCATTCCGGGGGGCGCGTCGTGGGGTCGGCCCGCGTGGATGACGACGTCGCCAGTGACGCATTGGTCCGGGTCCAGCCCGGGGAGGGTCAGCAAGCCAATCGAGGCCTGGGTCCCATGGTGGCTGTACACATAGGACGGCAGGTCCAGCGTCGGCACCATGGAGAGGAACAGCTCGACGTCGACCATCGAGGTCGGCTCCGTACCCTCGTTGCAGACGGTGACGGAGGCGTTGGCGGAGCCCCAGGGGCTCAGGCTCGGGGGGGCCGTCATCGCGGTGACGACGAGGTCAGGCGCCTGCCCCACGCCGAGGGGGCCCTTCACGAAGACGTTGTTGTCCTCGCGCAGCTCCGGGACGTTCTGCGCGGCATCGACGAGGGCCGCCAGGAAGACGACCCTGTCGAGCGGGCCGCCGGGGGGCGGGGCCGCATCGGCCAGCACGTCGCGTGTGGCGCAGTGGCCAGGGCCGAGCGGAGGCAGGCCCGTCTGGCCCACCATCGTCTGTCCCGGTGGAGGCGGCGTGCCAGCGCCGGGCATGGCGAAGGCGCCATCCACGGAGAGGTGCAGCTCGACGGCGCTGGTGGGCGCGGGCTGGGTGCCCTGGTTGCAAACCCTCACGGTGGCCATGAGCGGGTGGCTGCCCCCGGTGTTGGCGGGCGCGTGGACCTCCGTGACGACGAGGTCCGGCGCGTCCCCCACGCCGATGGGGGCGCTCACGGTGATGTTGTTGTCCTCGCGCAGCTCCGGGGTGCTCTGCTGGGCGTCGGCGATGACGCCCAGGTAGAGCGGCTGCCCGGGTGAGGCGCCGGGCGGCAGCGTCACCAGGGAGGACACCTCGCGGAGGGCGCACCGGCCCTGGGACAGCTCCGGCATGGGGAACGAGCCAATCAGGAGCTGGCCCGAGGTGGGCGGCGGGTTCGGGACGGGCCAGGACACGGTGTCATCCGAGGAGAGGTAGAGGTCCACGGACCCCTGCTCCGACATCGCCGTGCCCTGGTTGCACACCTTGACGGTCGTCGTGATGCCCTGGCCGCTTCGGGCACTGGCGGGCGCGTGGACCTCCGTGACGACGAGGTCCGGCCGCGTCCCCACGCCCAGCACCGTCACGCCGACGTTGTTGGCTTCGTCCAGCTCGACGACGGTCTGCTGCACGTCGATGATGGCGCCCAAGTGGTAGGCGCCGTCCCCCTGGCCCTGCGCGGGCGGCGTGGCGTACCCGGTGAGGCCCCGCGTCTCACACTGCCCCGCCTCCAGCGCGTTCATCTGGACCGTGGCGACGAGCACCTGGTCCAGGGGCGGCGGCAGGCCCGGGTCGGGCCAGGACAGGGTGTCGTCCGTGGAGAGATAGAGGCCCAGCTCGAGCGCGCCGAAGGGCCCCTGGGCGAGCGCTGTCCCGTCGTTGCAGACCCGCACCGTGGCGGTGAACGTCTCTCCGAGCCGAACGCTCGCGGGGCCCCGTAGCTCCCGTATCACCAGGTCGGGGCCAAAGCCCTGGCGCTGGGACTGACTTCTTGTGGGGACAGGCTCGGTGGGGGCTGCGTCGCCCCCACAGCCCGTCCCTGCCAGCAGCCCCGCTGTCAGCAGGAACGCACCGCTCCAAGACGGCCTTCGCCGTTGCAACATATTGCCTCCGGATGGATGGCGCCGCGGACGAGCCCGCCCGATGCGGGTGTCCAGGGCGCTCCGGAGTGTTTATAGGGATGGCGAATTATTCCCGAAAATCGAATTAAGCTGGGGCGAAGCGGCTGGGCCTCAGCGGCGCAGCCCGCGCTTGATGTCGGCGCAGAGCGCCTTCGCCGCGGCGGGGCCCTCTGTGTGCGCGGCGCGCACCAGCGCGCTGCCCACCACCACGCCATCCGCATGGGCAGACAGGGTGCGTGCCTGCTCCGCCGTGGAGATGCCAAAGCCCGCCACCACGGGGACGGGCGCGGCCCTCCGCACCAACTCCAACCGCTGTGACAGGTCCGGCGGCAGCTCCGCGCGCATGCCCGTCACGCCGGACACGGACACACAATAGACAAAGCCACGGCCTTCCTTCGCGATGGCCCGCGCCCGCGCTGGGGGCGTGGTGGGCGCGCACAGGGGAATCAAGTCGAGGCCCTCCGCGTCGAACGTGGCGCGCAGGCTGGCGCTCTCCTCGGGGGGCAGGTCCGGGAGGATGGTCCCCGACACGCCGCGCTCGCGGGCGAGCTTCGCGTAGCGCGCCTCGCCCATGGCCATGATGACGTTGACGTACGTCATGATGACCAGCGGCGTCTGGGGGCAGCGCTGGCGCACCGCGGGCACCACCTGGTCCAGCACTCGCTTAAGCGTGGAGCCGGCCTTGAGCGCCCGCTCCGCCGCGCCCTGGATGACGGGGCCGTCGGCGATGGGGTCGCTGAACGCCACGCCCAGCTCCAGCACGTCCGCGCCGCCCTCCACCAGCGCGGCGAACACGTCCACCGAGCGGGGCAGGTCCGGGTCGCCCGCCATGGCGTAGGCCACCAGCACGCCTTCACCTCGCGCCTTCGCCTGGGCGAAGGCTTGTGCAATCTCGCCGCTCACGCCTTCACCCCCACCGGCGGAGGCACGCCCCGCGCGGAAATCGTGGCCACGTCCTTGTCTCCGCGGCCCGAGCAATTGATGACCAGGTGCTTGCCCGCGCCCAGCTCGCGCGCCAGCTCCTGGCCGCGCGCGAAGGCGTGGGACGTCTCCAGCGCGGGGAGGATGCCCTCCAGGCGCGCCACCTCGTAGAAGGCCGCCAGCGCCTCGTCGTCCGTGGCGATGCGGACCTCCATGCGGCCCGTCTTCGCCAGGTGCGCCAGCTCCGGGCCCACGCCTGGATAGTCCAGACCGGCGGAGATGCTGTGCGCCTCCTGAATCTGGCCGTCCTCATCCTGGAGCACCAGCGAGCGCGAGCCGTGCAGCACGCCCTCCGTCCCCAGCGTCAACGACGCGCCGTGCTGCTTCGAGTCCAGGCCGTGGCCTCCCGCCTCCACGCCCACCAGCCGCACGCTGGCGTCGCCAATGAACGGGTGCAGCACGCCAATGGCATTCGAGCCGCCGCCCACGCACGCGATGATGGCGTCCGGCAGGCCGCCAAAGGCCGCCTGGGCCTGCGTCCGCAGCTCGCGGCCGATGACGGCCTGGAAGTCGCGCACCACCGTGGGATAGGGATGCGGCCCCGCCGCGCTGCCGATGACGTAGTGCGTGTCCGACACCTGCGACACCCAGGTGCGCATGGCCTCGTTCATCGCGTCCTTCAGCGTGCGCGAGCCGGACTCCACGGGCCGCACCACCGCGCCCAGCGCGCGCATGCGGAAGACGTTGAGCGCCTGCCGCTCCACGTCCAGCGCGCCCATGTACACCTCGCAGGGCAGGCCGAAGAGGGCGCACGCGGTGGCGGTGGCCACGCCGTGCTGGCCCGCGCCCGTCTCCGCGATGATGCGCTGCTTGCCCATCCGCTTCGCGAGCAGCACCTGCCCCACGGTGTTGTTGATTTTGTGCGCGCCGGTGTGCGCCAGGTCCTCGCGCTTGAGCCACACGTTCGCGCCGCCCCAGGCCTCCGTGAGGCGCCGGGCGGGCGTCAGCGTGGTGGGGCGGCCCACGTACTCGCGCAGCACGCGGGCGACCTCCTCGCCGAAGGCCGGGTCCGCGCTCGCCGCGGCGTAGGCCTCTTCCAGCTCCTGCAGCGCGGGGACCAGCGTCTCCGGAACGTAGCGTCCGCCGTAGCGCCCGAAGCGGCCGGCGACAGTCTCCGTCGTCATGTCTGTCACTCCCAGAGGTTGATGGACTTCGCGGCGCGCACGAAGGCGCGCACCGCTTCCACGTCCTTGATGCCAGGGGCGGACTCCACGCCGCTGGCCACATCCACGCCGTACGGCCGCGTCGCGCGCACCGCCTCGGCCACGTTGGAGGGCCGCAGGCCTCCCGCCACCAGCACGGGCACGCCGCTCCCCGCCAGCCCCGCGACGAGCGACCAGTCAAAGCCCACGCCGCCGCCGCCATAGCCCGGGGCCGCGCCGTCCAGCAGCAGCCCCGCGACGTCTCCTACGCCCACATACGTCCGGGCCCGGGCCACGTCTTCCGGACCCGTGACTCGCAGCGCCTTGATGACGGGCACGCCGTACCCCGAGCAGGCCTCCGGGGGCTCGTCCCCATGGAGCTGCACGGCCGTCAGGCCACAGGCGCGCACCGCCTCCCGGATGGTGTCTGGCGCCGCGTTGACGAACACCCCCAGCACCGTGCCCAGGGGCGGCCGCGTGCGCGCCAGGGCCGCCGCCGTGGGGAGGTCCAGGTAGCGGGGGGACTTCGGGTAGAAGTTGAGACCCAGCGCGTCCACGCCCGCCTCCCACGCGGCCCGCGCGTCGGGCAGGCGCGTGACGCCGCACACCTTCACGCGGACGCTCATGGCGCCGCGTCCTCCACCCCGAGCAGCCGCCGCAGCGCGTGTCCAGGGTCGGGCGCTCGAAGCAGGGACTCGCCCACCAGGACAGCGTCCGCGCCCGCTTCCCGCGCCGCCTCCAGGTCCGCCAGGGACTTGAGGCCACTCTCCGCCACCAGCACGCGGGCCCGGGAGCGCAGCTTCGGCATCACCCGCAGCGCCGTGCCCGTGTCCGTCTTCAGCGTGGCGAGGTCGCGGTTGTTGATGCCCACCAGCTTCGCGCCCGCGGCCAGCGCGCGCTCGGCGTGCGCCTCCGTGTGGGCCTCCACCAGCGCGGCCACGCCCACCGCTCTCGCCGTGGCGACCATCTCCCGCAGCTCGCCGTCCTCCAGCGCGTCGGCGATGAGCAGCACCGCGTCCGCGCCCCACAGCGCGCTCTCCTCCACCTCGCGCGCCGCCACGAGGAAGTCCTTGCGCAGCACGGGCAGCGACACCGCCGCCCGCACGGCCACGAGGTCCTCCAGGCCGCCGCCGAAGTCCGGCCCATCCGTCAGCACGCTGATGGCGCTGGCGCCCGCGGCCTCATAGGCCCGGGCCACCGCCACCACGTCGGCGTGGGGGAAGTCCCCGCCCGAAGGGCTCTTGCGCTTCACCTCCGCGATGACGCTCAGCGGCCGCCCGGAGCGGTGCGTCACCAACCCCTGCGCGAAGTCGCGGGGGGTGGGCCGGGCGCGAGGCGCCATGGGAGGCCGCGCCGCCAGCTCCTGGCGTTTGCGCGCCATGATGCGGTCCAACGTTCCTGCCTGGCTCATGACAAGCCCCCCTCGATGAGGGCCGCCAGCTTGTTCCGGGCCGCGCCCGAGTCGATGGCGTGCTCCGCCTTGCGCACGCCGTCACGCAGGTCCGCCGCCAGTCCCACGACGACGAGCGCCGCCGCCGCGTTGAGCAGCACCGCCGTGCGCAGCCCGGAGCGCTCGCCATCCAGCAGCGCGCGCAGCCGCTGGGCGTTCTCCGCCGCGTCGCCCCCCGCGATGGCCTCGCGAGGCACCACGTCCAGCCCCGCGTCCTGGGGCGACACCGTGAAGGTGTGGACCGTGCCGTCCTCGCGCAGCTCCGCGACCTCCGTGGCGCTGCACGGGGAGACTTCATCCAGCCCGTCATGGCCGTGCACCACCCACGCGCGGCGGCTGCCGAGCCGGCCCAGCACGCGGGCCGTCTGCTCCACGCGCTTGCCGTCGAACGTCCCCAGGAGCTGGTAGCGCGCGCCCGCCGGGTTCGTCAGCGGCCCCAGCAGGTTGAACACGCTGTGGAACCCCATGTCCCGCCGCGCCTGCGCCACGTGCCGCAGGGCCCCGTGGTGGGAGGGCGCGAAGAGGAAGCCCACGCCGTGCTCGTCGATGTCCCGCGCCACGCGCTCGTGCGGACGCTCCATGGAGACGCCCAGCGCCGCCAGCACGTCCGCGCTGCCACAGCGGCTGGAGACCGCGCGGTTGCCATGCTTGGCCACCGTCACGCCCGCCCCGGCGGCCACGAAGGCCACCGCGGTGGAGATGTTGAAGGTGTGCGCGCCGTCGCCGCCGGTGCCGCAGGTGTCGAGCACCACGTTGGCGCGCGGGGACAGCTTCGCCGCGCAGGCCCGCATGGCCTCCGCCGCGCCGAGGATTTCATCCTCCGTCTCACCCTTCATCTTCAGCGCCGTCGCCAGCGCGCCAACCTGGGCAGGCGAAGCCTCCCCGGCGAGCATCAGACCCATGACGCGGGTCATCTCCTCGCGGGTGAGGTCGCGCCGGCCCACCACCTTGCCCAGCGCTTCCTTGAGGGTCATGGCCTATCCCAGACGGACGACTTCGCGGCCCATCACCTGGGCGATGGCGCGGACCTCGTTCATGGACTTCTCGAACTCGGAGAAGTCCAGGGACTGGGCACCGTCCGACTTCGCGCGCGGCGGGTCGGGGTGTACCTCGACGATGATGCCGTCCGCCCCCACCGCCGTCGCCGCGCGCATCATCGCCGGCACCGCCTTGCGCACGCCGATGCCGTGCGACGGGTCCACGAAGACGGGCAGGTGCGAGAGCGCCTTCAGCATGGGCACCGCGTTGAGGTCCAGCGTGTTGCGCGTCATCGTCTCGAAGGTGCGGATGCCGCGCTCGCAGAGGATGACCTGCGTGTTTCCGCGGGCGACGATGTACTCGGCCGCCATCAGCAGCTCCTTGATGGTGGCGCTCATGCCGCGCTTGAGCATCACCGGCTTGCGCAGGTCGCCCACGGCCTCCAGCAGGCTGAAGTTCTGCATGTTGCGCGCGCCAATCTGGAGGATGTCCGTGGCGTCGGCGACGGCCTGGAGCGTCGCGGTGTCCTTCACCTCGGTGGTGACGAGCAGGCCCGTCTCCTGGCGCGCCTCGGCCAGCAGCGCCAGCCCGTCACCCTTGAGGCCCTGGAATTCATAGGGGCTGGTGCGCGGCTTGAACGCGCCGCCGCGCAGCATGGTGGCGCCCGCCTTCTTCACCGCGTGGGCGGTGGAGAGGATCTGCTCGCGCGACTCCACGGAGCACGGACCGGCGATGACGTGGAAGGCCGAGCCGCCAACCGTCAGGTCGCCGATGCGCAGCTGCGTGTCGTCCGGCTTCACCTCGCGGCTGACGAGCTTGAACGGCTGGGAGATGGCCACGGCGTCAGCGACGCCAGGGAGCACGCGGAAGGGCTCTGGTTCCACCGCGCCCGGGTTCCCGGTGATGCCAACGGCCGTGCGGGTGCCCCCTGGAATCGCGTGCGGTTGCCAGCCACGGCGGCGGATCTCGTCGTTCACACGCTCGATGTCCTGGGCCGTCGCGTCGGGTCGCATCACGATCAACATGGGGCTGCCTGCTTTCTCTCGCTCCGAGGGGTGTTGGTGGGCCGGGAGCATTCCGGCGCCGGGTTAGACGGGTGGGACGGGCAACAGCCGGTGTTTCTGCATCAAGTGTCGGTTGCCCGCAACCGCCTCCGAGTCTCCCTTGCGCCTCCCACGCTTATCAAGCGAGCGTGGACGCTTTTCTTGAGCAGGAAGTGTGGAGGCGCGTGCGTGTCGACTCCGGAGGTCATCGTCGTCGGTGCGGGTCTCGCGGGGCTGGCGTGCGCGCGGGCGCTCGTCGCCTCACGGGTCAAGGTGATGGTGCTGGAGGGGAGTGACGCACCAGGGGGCAGGGTGCGCACGGATGTCCATGAGGGCTTCCTGCTAGACAGAGGCTTCCAGGTGTACCTGTCTGCCTATCCGGAAGGCCGGCGCACGTTGGACCTGGGGGCGCTGTCGCTGCGCAGGTTCATCCCCGGCGCCAAGGTGTGGCGGGGTGGCAAGCTGCACACGGTGGCGGACCCGCTGCGCCGCCCCGTGGAGGCGCTGGCGCACCTGTTCGCGCCCGTGGGGACGTTCGGGGACAAGCTGCGCATCCTGGAGCTGCGGCAACAGGCGCTCTCCGGTGAAGTGGAGGACGTGTGGCAGCGGCCGTCTCGCACGTCGCGGCGCTATCTGGACGAGCTGGGCTTCACGCAGGCGCTGCGGGAGTCGTTCCTGCGCCCCTTCTTCGCGGGCATCTTCCTGGAGCGGGAGCTGACCACGTCCAGCCGCTTCCTGGAGTTCGTCTTCCGCATGTTCTCGTCCGGGTACGCGGCGGTGCCGGAGGCGGGGATGGGCGCCATTCCGGAGCAGCTGTCGGCGCGCCTTCCGCCGGGCGTGCTGCGGATGCGCGCGCCGGTGGCGGACGTGTGGGGGCACCGCGTGCGGCTGGCGGACGGAGAGCTGATTGGCGCCAGGGCGGTGGTGGTGGCCACGGACCCGGCGAGCGCGGTGGGGCTGCTGCCGGGCATGGTGCCACCGGTGATGAACCGGGTGACGTGCCTCTACTTCGCCGCGCCGGAGCCGCCCGTGGAGGGGCCGTGGCTGCTGCTCAATGGCGAGGGCCGGGGCCGGGTGAACAACGTGGCGGTGATGAGCGAGGTGTCACCGGCGTATGCGCCGCGTGGACAGGCGCTCGTGTCCGTGTCCGTGGTCGGCGCCACGCCGGACCTGGACACGCTGCGCGCCGAGGTGCTCGCGGAGCTGACGGACTGGTTCGGTCCGGCCGTGTCCGCCTGGCGGCACCTGCGCACCTACGCGCTTCCGCTCGCGCTGCCCGCGCAGCCTCCGGAGGTGCTGGAGCCGCCTCACCGGCCGGTGCGGCTGTCACCGGGACTGTTCGTGTGTGGAGACCACCGTGACAATGCCTCCATCGACGGCGCGCTGGTGTCGGGCCGCCGCGCCGCGGAGGCTGTCATGAGAGAGTTGGAGCGCGAATGAGACACCCGGGGCGCTCCGTCATCGTGTTGGGCGCCGTCCTCTCGGCGGTGGCCTGCAAGTCCACCAAGAGCGCACCGGAGGCCTCGGGACCGCAGGCGGCGCAGGCGGCGCAGGCGGCGCAGGCGCGGGATGCGGGGCCGTCACTCCAGCCCGTGTCCGCGTTCGCCGCCATCACGGATGAGAAGCAGCGCTCCGCCGCGCTCTTCGTCGAGGCGGGGCGTGTGATAGCGCACCCGCGCTGCGTCAACTGCCACCCGGCCGATGGCGTGCCCCTGCAGGGCATGGACCAGCGTCGGCACGTGCCCGCCGTGACGGGCGGGCCCGCGGGACATGGCACTCCCGGGCTGCCCTGCACCTCGTGCCACCAGGCGCGCAACACGCCGCTGGTGGGCACGACGCTGCGGAGCGTGCCCGGCAATCCGAAGTGGGCCCTGGCGCCAGCGGAGATGGCGTGGGTGGGCGTGCCCCTGGGGAAGATTTGCGAGCAGCTCAAGGACCCCGCGCGAAACGGCGGGAAGTCCCTGGAGGCGCTGCATCACCACATGGCCGAGGACGTCCTGGTGGGGTGGGGTTGGGACCCGGGCCCTGGCTTGGAGCCCGTGCCAGGCACTCAGCGTGCGTTCGGTGAGCTCATCCGCGCATGGATTGACACGGGGGCCGCCTGCCCGAGCCCCTGACACGACCTGATGGGCCTGATAGACAGCCCATTGATGAGGGACCTTCCGGATTCTGGGAAGCAGGCATTCGGCTTCGAGGAGCACCGCTCGGCGCTCATCGGCCATTGCTATCGCATGCTGGGTTCTGTCGCGGAGGCGGACGACGCCGTCCAGGAGACGATGGTGCGCGCCTGGCGCGCGATGGACCGGTTCGAGGGCCGTGCGTCCCCGCGAACCTGGCTGTACTCCATCGCCACCCGCGTGTGCCTGGACGCCTTGTCGGCGAGCGGGCGCCGCGCGCGGCCGATGGAGCTGGGGCCCGCGTACTCCATTGACGGGCCGCTGACGCCGCTGCCGGCGAACAGCTGGATTGAGCCCATTCCGGACGCGCTGGCCGTGCCCTCGGACCTGGACCCCTCCGAGCAGGTGTCGCTGCGCCAGAGCATCCGGCTCGCGTTCCTCGCGGCGCTCCAGCACCTGCCCCCCAAGCAGCGCGCGGTGCTGCTGCTGGCCGAGGTCCTGGGCTGGCCGGCCACGGAGATTGCCCAGACGCTGGAGACGTCGGTGGCCTCGGTCAACAGCGCGCTCCAGCGTGCCCGGGCGACCGTGTCGGACCTGGGGCTGGAGGACTCCGAGTTCCGGGTGCCTCAGTCCGACGCGCAGGCCCTGTTGCTGAATCGTTACGTGGACGCGTTCGAGCGCTACGACATGGACGCCTTCACCGCGCTGCTTCACGAGGAGGTCACCCTGTCCATGCCCCCCTACACGCTGTGGCTCCAGGGGCACGCGTCCATCCGCGGCTGGTTCCTCGGGCGGGGGGCGGTCTGCAGGGACTCCCGGCTGGTGCGGACCGAGGCCTGTGGCGCACCGGCCTATGGCCAGTACCACGCGAGCAGTGACGGCGGGCCCTTCAAGCCGTGGTCGCTCATCGTCCTGGAGCTGTCCGGTGGGCGCATCGCGGCGATGACCCACTTCCTCGATACGGAGGCGTTGTTCCCGCGGTTCGGTCTTCCCCAGGAGCTCCCTCGGTAGGCGGGGCGCGGAAAATCTTTCTGAAAAAGGGCCGATGATTTCGGTCCGCCGCTGGAGTCAAAGCCTTCGTAACCCACCCGCCCTGGAGGCGAACATGAAGGTCAGCCGTCCCCGTAAGCTCTTCCTCAACCTGCCGGTGGCCGACTTGAAGCGGTCGGTGGACTTCTTCACGAAGCTGGGCTTCGAGTTCAACAAGGACTTCACCGACGAGCACGCCACCTGCATGGTGGTGGGCGAGGACGCGTTCGTGATGCTCCTCACGCATACCCGCTTCAAGGACTTCATCAAGAAGCCCCTGCACGACGCGACGCAGAGCACCGCCGGCACCTATGCGCTGTCCGCCAACAGCCGCGAGGAGGTCGATGAGCTGGTGAAGACCGCGCTGGCATCGGGTGGCTCCCCCGCGGGGGAGGCCATGGACCTGGGCTTCATGTACGGCGGGAGCTTCTACGACCCGGACGGCCACCACTGGGAGGTGGCCTGGATGGATCCGAACCAGATGCCTCCGCAGTAGCCAGCGGACGTAGCGTGCCGCGGGGAGGCCCTGGGCTTCCGCGCGGCGCGCGGGCGCTGTGTCAGGGCGCGTTTTCGGCGGCCACCACGGGGGGCAGCCACTTGCGCAGCACGCTGGGCGAGCTCTTCCGGTAGATGTTGTCGTGGCGCAAGTCGGGCCGGGGTTCGACTTCCCACTTGAGTCCCGGGGGAGCGCTGGTGCGGAGGACTTCCTGGAGCCTCGCCACGGCGGGGCCGATGTCCGTCTCATCCGCGGAGGACAGATAGAGCCCCGCGCACAGGTCCGGCCGTGCCGCGAACCATTCACCCGCCCCCTTCACCAACGACTCCGCGTTCCACCACAGGCTGGGGCTCAGCGCGAGGTAGGTGTCGAACAGGTCCGGCTGGAGGAAGAAGGTCTCCACGATGAAGTAGCCCGCGAGCGACTCGCCGATGATGGCTCGCTCCCGCGTCGCCCGGTAGCGGCGCTCCACCTCCGGCATCAGCTCTTCGTGGATGAAGGCACGGAACGTCGCCGAGCCTCCCGTGACAGGGGCGACCTCCAGGTCCGTCGCCACCGTGGTCGGGCCTGTCATGTCCCGCCGTCGCACGGTGTTTTCGATGCCCACGATGATGAGGGGCCGCAGTTCGCCCGCGCGGATGGCCATGTCGACGGTGGTGGCCAGGTGCGGGAAGTCTTCCTTCAGGCCGCCATCGGGCATGTAGAGCACCGGGAAGCGGTCCTCCGCCGACGTGGCGTAGCCCGGCGGAAGGTAGACGGTGATGCGGCGTGGCTCCTTCAGCTTCGCGGAGTCGATGGTGAAGGTCTGATGGGGCGGCACGGGCTCGGCCACGGCGGGCCGGGTGCTCGCGCACGCGCCCCCCAGGACGAGCAACAGCAGCCCCACGCACGTCATCGATGTCCGCATCACTTGCTCCCGCAGGGTTCGACGAGCCAAAGCGGCTCGTGGCCGGGATAGTGCCCGAGCCCTGGAGGCGTCGCCAGGAGGCGTCAGGGGGCTCCGGGGCCTGCCGCCGCGGGCGCGTTCTTCGCGTCGTCAATGGGGGCCGCGTTGAACAGCGGGTCGTCTGGCAACACCAGCGACAGGGACCGGCTGCTGTCGAGCTGGGCGGTGAGCGCGCTGGCGCGCACGTCCAGGACATGGCCCCCCAGCTTCCGGTCCGCGTCCACGAAGTGGAAGTGCCAGCCGGGGATGATGACCCCAGCGACATAGGTGGGAAATCGGAAACCCACCAGCGTGCCCGTGACGTCACGGGCGTCGTAGACGCGCTGCTGTGCAAGCAAGGCCTTCATGCTGGGGTAGGGCGGCTTCTGGCGCGGCACACTGCGCAGCTTCACGCGCTGGAAGCGGCCGTCGATGCACACGGCATGGAAGTGGTTGCGCGAACCGAGCCGTGCATCGAGCTCCCGCGCGAAGGCGCTGAAGTCCGCGACGGCGGGGAGTGTGAGCCGCCTGTCCGGGACGAACCGCTTGAGGGTGGCGAAGGACGTTCGCGCATCGTCGGGCAGGCGCCGCAGCTTCCCGGTGACGTCGGCGTGCCACACGACGCCGTCGAGGATGATGACCTCTCCATCCGTGGGGCTGAGCGCGCCCGTGCCGAAGTCCCCGAGCCGGAGCAGGTCGCCGAAGCGTGTCGGGCCTTCATGCACGCCCGCCATGAAGCCGGCCGCGGGGGCGAGCTGGTGAACCGTGTCCTCGTTCGCGGGCCGTGCGGCCTGCGCCAGGGTCGAGCACAGGAGGAGGGCGAGCCCCGAGGCGCGCAGGCGGTGCCGGGCGTTGTCACGAGGGGGAAGGGGCGAGTCGGGCATGGTGCGAAGCTCCTCGTTGGAACCGAAAACGGAAAGCTGACCCGCTGAGGGCTCCGGCACAATCGGGATGAATCGCACCAGGATGTTGCGTACGGTGCAGCAATGCCGATGCTCGATACCGATCGCCTCGGCGGCATGCGCGCCTTCGTCGCCGTCGCCACCCGGCACAGCTTCGTCGCCGCCGCGGACGAGCTGGGCCTCAGCGCCTCCGCGCTCAGCCGCCGCATCGCGCAACTGGAGCGGGCGCTGGGCTGCCGGCTGCTGCAGCGGACCACCCGGCGTGTCGCGCTCACCGAGGTTGGCGCGTTGTACCTGGAGCGCTGTCTGGATGTGCTGGCTCGCGCCGATGAGGCCGACGCGGCGGTGTCCGCGTTCTCCGCGCAGCCTCGCGGCCTGCTGCGCGTGTCGCTGCCCAACCTCTATGGCCAGCTTCGCGTCGCGCCCTTGCTGCCGGAGTTCATGCGCCGCTATCCGTTGCTCCGCCTGGAAGTGACGATGGAGGACCGCTACATCGACCTCGTCGAACAACGCATCGACGTGGGCGTTCGGATTGGCGACCTGCGCAGCGGCGACTACGTGGCGCGGCGCCTGACGCTGAACCGTCGCCGCCTGTGCGCGTCACCCGAATACCTGCGACGCAACGGGGCGCCGCGCACGCCGGCGGACCTTCGTGGACATGACTGCCTCCAGTTCGCGCCGCAGATGAAGGAGGTCCCCTGGGTCCTGACGCGGGGCGGACGGCGGACCCAGGTGGCAGTGGAGCCGCTCCTCCGCGTCGACAACGCCGAGGCGCTCCGGCAGGCGGCGCTCGGCGGTTGCGGCATCACGCTGCTCGCGGACTTCGTGATGGGGGCGGACCTGGAGGCGGGCCGCCTGGTCGAGGTGCTGGCGTCGTGGCGCGTGGCGGACAGCTGGGTCTGGGCCGTGTACCCACACGCGCGCTTCCTGCCGATGAAGACGCGCGTGTTCGTCGACTTCTTGAGTGAACGGCTGGGCGGCACGGGCCCGTCACCAGCGCAGCCTGTCACATCACCGTCGAGCGCTCCGCCTCCTCCACGGACGTCGCGGCGCCGGGCCTCGACGCGGTACTGAGGAGCAGCCGGCCCAGGAGGAGCGCCAGGATGGCCGCGGCGCCGCTCGCGCCCAGCACGCCCAGCTTCGCGGCGGCGAGCAGCTTCGCGTCCGTGAAGGCCAGCTGCGCGATGAACAGGGCCATGGTGAAGCCGATGCCCGCGGTGCACCCCAGCACCAGCACGTCGCGCATGCTCAGGCCGCGCGGCAACGTCGCCAGCCGCAAGCGCAGCGCCAGCCAGCAGGCCCCAATCACTCCCAGGGGCTTGCCCAGCAGGAGCCCGGTGGCCGCCGCGGCGACCACGGTCCATGAGGCCGCATCGAGCGGCTCGCTCGAAATCGACACGCCCGCGTTCGCGAGCGCGAACACCGGCATGATGCCGAACGCCACCCATGGATGCAGGGTGGCAATCAGGCTCTCCGAAGGCGACATGGCCTCGCGTCGCGCGGCGTCCACGCGGCGCAAGGTCGCGGACAGGTGATGGGAGGAGAGCGTGCCCGGCTGCGCCTGGGCGATGTGCTCGATTTCGCTCCGCGCACC
Source organism: Myxococcus sp. AM010 (assembly GCF_013372585.1). Classification (NCBI taxonomy): domain Bacteria; kingdom Pseudomonadati; phylum Myxococcota; class Myxococcia; order Myxococcales; family Myxococcaceae; genus Myxococcus; species Myxococcus sp. AM010. The sequence goes on along the minus strand of NZ_JABXEO010000058.1, from coordinate 19,082 downwards.
GGTGACGAAGCCCTCGGTGCCGAGCCAGGCGCGCACCGGCGTGATGAGCCCGACGATGACGCCCGCGATGGTCGGATGAATTCCCGCGGAGTAGACGCCCGCCCAGGCGACGAACGCCGGAACGACGTAGGCCCACTTCGAGCGCACGCCCAGGCGCTGCATCGCGAAGACCCCCAGGACTCCCAGGGCCGCGACGAGCAGGCCCGTGATGGCCACTCCCGATGAATAGAACAGCGCGATGACGATGATGGCGCCCAGGTCGTCGATGACGGCGAGCGCGAGCAGGAGCACGCGCAGGGCGGGGGGCACTCGGCTTCCGAGGAGCGTGAGGATGCCCACCGCGAACGCGATGTCCGTTGCCATGGGGACGCCCCATCCGGAGCGGGTGGCCGGGGCGCCCCCCAGGAGGAGGTACAGGCCCGCTGGCACGACCATGCCCCCCAGCGCCGCTGCGGCGGGGAGCGCGGCGCGCCGCAACTCAGACAGCTCGCCCTGATGGACCTCGCGGCGAATCTCCATGCCCACGACGAAGAAGAAGATGGCCATCAACCCGTCGTTGACGACCCATTCGAGGCTGCGCTCGAACGTGAAGTCGCCCATTCGGATGCCGAGCGGCGTGTGCCAGAAGTGCGCGTAGCTCTCCGCCCAAGGCGAGTTCGCCCACAGGAGCGCGATGGCCGCCGCCACGAGGAGCAGGATGCCGCTGGCCGCCTCGATGTGGAGGAAGCGCTCCAGCGGCCGGCTCGCGAGCCGCGAGAGGCGATGCAGGGGGGCCCAGGCTTCGGGCGGAAGGGGGGCTTGCCCCGGTGGCGTGGCGGTCGACATACGCGGACCCTGTCGGCGGTGTTGCCGGCTGGGATGGCGGCCCGACCATCCATGTTCCTGCGGCGTGCATCGCCGCACCCTTCAGCTTTGGCGGCACATTCACATGGCGCGCGGCCTCCGTCGAGCGTTGTCGACATGCGCGCGGACCATGCTTGGGCTTGCCTCCTTGGTGCCGTCTCAGCGCGCTTGGAGCGCCGCCGCCAGCCGCTCTGGCGTCAGCGGCAGCTCTCTCAGCCTGGCCCCCGTGGCGTCGAAGATGGCATTGGCCAGGGCCGCCGAAGTGGGGCCCTGGGAGGCCTCGCCCACGCCCAGGAGGGGCTCCCCAGGGCGCTCGATGAGCGCGACCTCCACGGGGGGGACTTCGGAGAAGGTGAGGATGGGGTACGTGCCCCAGTCTCGCGAGGTGACGCGCTGGGCGTCGTAGCGGACCGCCTCCTTCAGGCTCCAGCTCAGCGACTGGATGAGCCCGCCTTCGAGCTGATTGGTGAGCCCATCCGGGTTGACGACCTCGCCCGCGTCGGCGGCCAGGACCGCGCGCAGCACCTGGATGGCGTGAGTTCCAGGGTCGACGCGCACCTCCAGGCAGACGGCGCAGTAGCTCGCGAGGTTCTTGTAGCGCGCGAAGCCGATGCCGCGCCCATGGCCCTGGGCCCTGGGCGCGGACGTCCAGCCGAAGCGCTCCGCCGCTTTCTGGATGACGGCCTTCGCGCGCGCGTCGTGGAGCTGCCGGAGCCGGAAGGCCACCGGGTCCACCTTCGCGGCGTGGGCCAGCTCATCCATGAAGGACTCGATGGCGAAGACGTTCCCGTAGGCCCCCAGGCCCCGAAGCGCGGAGACGCGCAAGGGCATCCGGGTGACGAGGTGGGTCGTCACCTTCCGGCCCGGGAAGTCGTAGAGCGGAATGGCGTTCCGGTCCGCGGCGTAGTTCGGCGGCCCGCCATTCCCGGGCATGGGCATGCGGAAGGGCGCCGCGAGCGAACGCCCCGCCAGCAGATTCCCTGGGTGGCCTCCAGGCCGGGTGCTGTGGGGCGTGGACCAGAGCGCGTAGTCCCAGTCCAGCACGTTGCCTTCCGCGTCCACGCCCGCGCGCGCCTGCATCACCATCGCGGAGCCATACGGCTCGCAGGCGTGCTCGTCCTCGCGGGACCACTGCACGCGCACGGCGTGGCCGGGGAGGGCGCGCGCGAGCAGCGCGGCATCGGCGGCGACGTCGTCCGCGCCGTTGTGGCCGTAGCAGCCGGAGCCGGGCAGGTGCTTGCCGTGGACCTGGCCCACCGGGAGGCGGAGCATCCTGGCGATGGCCGCGCTGGTCTCGAAGACGCTCTGGCTGTGGGTGTGCAGCGTGAGGCGCTCGCCGTCCCACGCCGCCACCGCGCAGGACGGGCCAATCGCGCCGTGCATCTGGTATGGCCGCAGGTAGCGTGCCTCCAAGGTGTGCGTGGGCGCGACGTCGGTGGGCCGGACCCTTTCCTCGATGACGCTGTCCTGGCTGGGTTGCTCCACCAGCCAGGTGTATGGGTCCGGGGGCAGGGTGGCCTGTTCGCGCCAGCGGGCGCTGCGCGCGAGCGCCGCCGCGGCCTGGATGGCCTGCCACTCCTTGGTGGCGATGACGCCCAGGAAGTCGCCGTCACGCACCACCTTCCGCACGCCCGGCAGCTGCTCCACCTTGGCGGCATCCACCTCCGTGAGCGAGGCGCCCTGGGACGGCGCGCGGATGATGCGGCCATGCACCAGGTTGGCGGGCCGGAGGTCGTGCACGAAGCTCGCCTCACCGGAAATCTTGCCCGGCAGGTCCACGCGCGGAACCGAGCGGCCCGCATGATGGCGCTCGATGGGCGGCTTGGGCTTCACCGTGCCCGTCGCCTCCCGGTTCAGCGCCTTCCCGCCGACGAGGCTCCAGTACGTGATGGAGGCGCCCTTCCCGCCGCCAACCCGGATGGTGCCGTCCCGGACGCGAAGCTGCTCCGCTGGGACGCCCAGCTGCTTGCTGGCCAGGTCCAGCAGGATGGCGCGAACCTCGGCGGCGGCATGGCGTATCGCGGTGCCGCTCTGGGAGACGGAGTTGCTGCCCGCGGTGGTGCCTTCGTATGGGGACAGCTCGGTGTCGCCGGAGAGGAAGGTCAGCCGCGAGACGCTGACGTCCAGTTCGTCCGCGCAGAGCTGCCCGAGCGCCGTCAGGATGCCCTGGCCCAGCTCCACCTTCCCCGTCTTCAGCGTGACGACGCCGTCCGCGCCGATGCGCAGCCACGCGTCGAGGCCGCGGGTGCGCCGCAGGCTCCCGGGGAGCCCGGCGCCTCCCGGTGCCGCGCCCAGGGCGCGTGGGCCCGTGAAGGCGAAGGCCAGCACCAGGGCGCCTTGGAGCACCTCGCGGCGGCTCGGGCGGAGGCTCATCGTGCCAGCGCCTCCGCGGCGCGCTGAATGGCTCGGACGATGCGGTTGTGTGAGCCGCACCGGCACAGGTTGGCATCCAGCGCCGCGCGAATCTCCGCCTCGGTGGGCCGTGGCTTCTCCTTCAGCAGCGCCGCCGCCGTCACCACCATGCCGGGGATGCAGTAGGCGCACTGGCCGGCCTGCTCGGCCACGAAGGCGTCGTGGAGCGGATGCGGTGTCCCATCCGGCGCGCGCAAGCCCTCCACGGTGGTGAGGTTCCGGCCGCGCAGGGTGGCCGCCGGCACGACGCAGGCGCGCAGCGGCGAGCCATTGCTCAGCACCGTACATGCGCCGCACTGGCCCACGCCGCAGCCATACCGGGCCCCGTGAAGTCCCAGCTCGTCGCGCAGGATGTAGAGGAGGGGCGTGTCCTCGGGCGCGTCGACGGCGTGCTCGCGGCCGTTGACGTTCAAGGTGAAGCTCATGGCGCCTGCTCCTCCCGCAAGACGGTGGCCCCGCAGCGTATCGCACGCATCCCCTGGCCCGGAGGAGATGTGGCCTGGCGCGGCGATATCCCGCCACCGGGTTGCCATGCCGTGAAGCAGTGCACATCCCGGTGTGGGCGGGTGCGGCGCGGGGGATGGACGTCGCGCGCGAGGGGCGGGTTGGGCTGCCCGTTCACGTCACGCATCGGGTAGGGTGGGGCTTTCCCCTGGAGGGCGTCATGCGGTTGCGGACCTTCCTCACCCTTGGAGCGGTACTCCTTGCGGTTCTGGGACTGGTGTCCGCGGGTGGGCTCTTCTGGATGACCACCCTGCTGCAGCGGCAGACCACCAGCCTCATCGACGCGGCGGAGCGGGTGCGCGCGGCGGCCGAGCTGGAAATCACCCTGCTGCTGCTCCAGTACGCCCACGAAGTGGAAGGTATTGGCCCCAGGGACATCGGGCCGCCCGTCGGGGTGGACGCGCTGGTGCGCGAGGTGCCGGAGCGGCTGGCCCATGTCGAGCTGTACACGGAGACGGAGGCGGAGCGCGGGCTGGTGGCGGCCTCCCGCGCGAGCGTCGAGGCCTATCTCAATGCGCCGGAGCCGGACCGGCGGCTCCGCCTGGCGCAGGCCGTGGATGCGACGCGGGCGGTGATGGACTCCAGCATCGCGCGGGCGCGCGCCGCTCGCGACGAGGCGACCGCCGTGCGCAGGACAGGGCGCTTCATAGGAACGTTGCTCGCGGTGTCGGTGCTGGCGGGCATGGTGTTGTTCCTCGCCATCGCGCAGACGCGCATCTACCGGCCGCTGGTGGCCATCCGCCGCGCGTTGAGCGCGTTCAAGTCAGGGCGGCGCGAATCCCGGGTGGCGCGCGCGGGGCCGCCGGAGCTCCAGGAGATTGGCGCGGAGTTCAACGACATGGCGGAGACCGTCGCCAGTCAGGACGCGCGGCAGCTCCAGTTCCTCGCGGGCGTGGCGCATGATTTGCGCACGCCGCTCAACGCGCTGAAGCTGTCGGCGCAGATGCTGCTGCGGGCCAGGACGGCGCCTCCGCCGGAGAAGGTGCGGGAGTCGCTGGTGCGCATCTCCAACCAGGTGGACCGGCTGGAGCGCATGGTGGGCGACCTGCTGGACAGGACGCGCATCGAGGCGGGGAACCTGGAGCTGCGGCTGGAGGAGTGTGATTTGCGCGGGCTGGTGGAGGAGGTGGTGGAGCTCCACCGGCCGTCCAGCGAGCAGCACCGGCTGGAGTACTCCGTGCCGGACTCGCCCGTGCCCTGGCGGTGTGACTCGACGCGGCTGGCGCAGGTGCTCACCAACCTGGTGAGCAACGCCATCAAGTACTCGCCAAAGGGCGGGGTGGTGTCGCTGCGGCTGGAGTCCTCGGAGCGCGAGGTGTCGGTATCCGTGACGGATGAAGGCGTGGGGATTCCGCCTGGAGACCTGGACACCCTCTTCGAGCCCTTCAAGCGCAGCGGATCCGCGGCGAAGGACATCCCCGGCGTGGGCCTGGGCCTCTCCGTGTCCCGCCGGATTGCCCGGGCGCACGGGGGAGACATCGAGGTGGAGAGCGCCGTCGGCGCGGGCTCCACGTTCCGGCTCCACCTGCCACGCTGATGGGGCTGTCCACGCCCGGAAAGGTGCTCCGGGCGTGGTGCAACCGTGTCGGGAGCCGGAGGCCGTGCTCCCGGCCCCACGGGACGTCAGTGCGTCGGCGAGGCGACGCGGCCGCGGCCCGGCGGCGGCGGCCGTGCACCGGGCGGCTGTGCACCGGGCGACGGCGCGGGCACCACATGCGCCATGCCGGCGTACGGGCCCGGCTGACGGCCGTCACCGCCGGTGCTCAGCGTCAGCGCGATGACCGAGCGGCCCTTCAGCGACACCTCGCGGTGCTCCACCAGCTCGCGCATGGGCACGTCCACCGAGCCCAGCAGCTCGCTCCCGTTCGGCCCGTCCATGTACACCTGGAAGCCGACCCGCCGGTCGTCGAAGGCATTGGCGACCGCGACGAACTCCGCGTCATACGCCGTGTAGATACCGTCACGCCCGTGCGTCGTCAGGTGCATGCCATCCGGGTGGTGGACCTCGATGCGCAGCCGCGGGCGATTCTCATGCGGGATGCTCATGGCCAGGTCCTTCACCAGCCCCGACATCCCACTCTGCCGCGCCATCTGGGTCAACCGGTTGGCCAGCCGCGTGAAGATGTCGTTCGACGCGCCCACCCACGCCCGGCCATCCGGCCGGCCCGGCGTCACCAGCACCGAGCGCAGGACGATGCGGTAGGGCCGCAGCTGCACCCGCTCCAACTGCTGGTTGGCGTAGCCGTCGTCCTGACCCGTGCGCAGCGCCACGTGGTAGGCCTCCGCCGCTCCGTTCCAGTCCCGGCCCGCGATGCGCTGGTCGGCCATGGCCATGTGGCGCACGTACTCCTCCAGCGGCGCGGCGCGGCCCCCCTGCCGCAGGCTCAGCGCGGCGACGTAGCTCTGCTGCGCGCGCGCCCAGTCGTGCTGCGCCCGCGCGGCGTCACCCTCGCGCGACAGCCGCTCGACCTCCTCGGTGACGAAGTGCTCGTACTCCGCGGCGATGTTCTGCGCCCACCCCGACGCGGAGGCGTCCAGCCGCAGCACCAGCTGCGCCAGTTCGTGGGCCGCGATGAAGTTGCCCTCATGCAGGTGCCGGTCCGCCTGGGCACGCCCCTGGGTGATGATGATGCTCCGCACGTCCTCCGCGTGCGTCTTCACCTCGGGCGCCGGGGACAGCTGCAGCGCCCGGTCCATCAGCGAGGCGGCCTCCGCGTACTGCCCCTGCTGCGCCTGCTCGACGGCCGTGTCCAACTGGCCCATCGCCACCTGCTGCGCCGCGTTCGCGCGGAACGAGGCAATCTCCGCGTTGCCTGGCTCCACCGACAGCGCGAAGTCGGACTCGGCGAGCGCGCAGCCCCAGTCCTTCACCTGCGCGCACGTCTGCGCCCGCTGCTGCGCATCCTGGAGCGCCTTGGTGCGGGCCTCGTCGAACTTGAGCTTGATTTCGGGGCTGTCCGGCTCGCTGGCCAGCGCTTGCCGGTAGGACGCATACGCGGACTTCCAATCCCCCACGGCCGCGGCGCGGTCTCCCGTCTTTTCGTGCGCTGCGCACGCACTGAGGACCACCGCTGCGAACAACCCCAGAACCACTCGCTTCATGTCGTCGGACTCCCCTCGATATTCCGAGCGACAATAGCCGACGCGCCCAGGAGAAGCCGAACCCCCCATCCTGGGTCGGGAATGCCCCGTGCGAGGGCCGCCGGAGCAGCCAGCCGCACTGGGCGCTCGCTCGGACCGGGGCGCCCCCTCTCAAAGAAAGCACGAGGGGGCGCCGGGGCCCGCGGCTCAGCTCGCCGGCGGCGCCGAGGCCTGGGCGGGCGCGGCCGCCAGGGCCGCCACCTGCGTCAACAGCCCCGTCATGCGGCGGGCGAAGCGGTTGGGGTCGGCGATGGTGCTGCCCTCGGTGAGCAGCGCCTGGTCGTGGAGCAGCTCAATCCACTCCGCCACCTGGGCCGCGGCCGGGTCGCGGTCATGCACGGCCTTCAGGTGCTCGATGACGGGGTGCTTCGGATTCACCTCCAGGATGCGCTTCACGCGCGGCGCGCCCATGCCCCGGCCGCGCTGCTGGAGCAGGCGCTCCAGGTAGGCCGGCGAGCCGCCCTCCGGCACCACGAGGCACACGGGCGAGTCCGTCAGGCGGTCCGACACGCGCACCTCGCGCACGGACTCCTGGAGCACGTCCTTCATCTTCTCCGTGAGCGTCTTCAGGCCTTCGGCGTGCTGCTCCTGCGCCTTCTTCTGCTCGTCCGTGGACTGGAGCTTCAGGTCCGCCTGGAGCGCGGACACCAGCGGCTTGCCCTGGAACTCGCGCAGGCCCTGCGCGGCCCACTCGTCCACCGGGTCCGTCATGTAGAGGACCTCGAAGCCGCGCTGCTTCAGCGCCTCCAGGTGGGGGCTGTCCGCCACCGCCTTCCGGGACTCGCCGTAGACGTAATAGATGGCCTCCTGGCCTTCCTTCATGCGGCCCACGTAGTCCGCCAGGGACGTCAGGCCCTCATCGCGCGAGCTCTCGTAGCGCAGCAGGCCGCCCAGCTTGTCCTTCTGCTCGGCCTCCGTGGCCAGGCCCTCCTTCAGCACCGTGCCGAAGGCCTTCCAGAAGGTGAGGTAGTCGTCCGGCTTGTCCTTGGCCAGCTTCTCCAGCAGGTCCACCGACTTCTTCACCACGTGCTTGCGGATGGCGCGCACCACCTGCGAGTCCTGGAGCAGCTCGCGCGACACGTTCAGCGGCAGGTCATCCGAGTCGATGACGCCGCGCACGAAGCGCAGCCACTGCGGCACCAGCTCCTCGCAGCGGTCCATGATGAACACGCGCTTGACGAACAGCCGCACCCCGCGCTGCTGCTGCGCGTCCAAGTCGAACGGAGGCTGCTTGGGCACGAAGAGCAGGCCGGTGAACTGGGTGTTGCCGTCCGCCTTGAAGTGCGTCCACGCCAGCGGTGCCTCCCAGTCGTGCGTCAGGTGCTTGTAGAACTCCTGGTACTGCTCGTCGGTGATTTCGGACTTGGAGCGCTGCCACAGGGCGCTGGCCTTGTTCACGACCTCCAGCGACGTCTCAGTCTTCGCCTCGTCGCCCGTCCCCGTCGTCTTGCTCACCTGGAGCTTGATGGGGTGGCCCACGTAGTCGGAGTACTGCGTAATCAGCGAGCGCAGCCGCCACTCACCCAGGAACTCCTTCTGGTCCTCCTTCAGGTGCAGGGTGATGGAGGTGCCACGCGAGGCGCGCTCGGCGGGCTCCACCGTGAAGGAGCCCTTGGCCTCCGACGTCCACCGCCAGGCGGACTGGCCCTGACCGGCGGCGCGGCTGACCACCTCCACCCGGTCCGCGACCAGGTAGGCGCTGTAGAAGCCCACGCCGAACTGGCCGATGAGCTGCATGTCCTTCTGTCCCTTCTGCGCCAGCGCCTCGATGAACTCACGCGAGCCAGAGTGGGCGATGGTGCCCAGGTTCTTCACCAGCTCGTCATGGGACATGCCGATGCCGGTGTCCTCGATGGTGAGGGTGCCCTTCGCCTCGTCGGGGATGAGGCGCAGCTCCAGGGACGGCTCGTCCGCCAGCAGCTCCGGCTCCGTAATCGCGCGGAACCGGAGCTTGTCGAGCGCGTCGGACGCGTTGGACACCAGCTCACGGAGAAAAATCTCCTTGTGGCTGTAGAGCGAATTGATGACCAGGCTGAGGAGCTGGTTGATTTCCGCCTGGAAGGCGTGGGTCTCCCGCTGAGGGGCGTTTTCGACGGTCATGGTGACAGGGGCCTCCGGGGCGCCCGGTGGGGCGCCAGCGTCGCTCTCCCTTAACCATGGAAAGCCGCTTGTCGAGTCCAGAGCGTCCGCCCGCCTGCTCAGGGCCGGGTGTGCTGGTGGTCCACGCCGAAGTTGTTGTCCCAGTACGTCTGGCCACCGACCTCGTAGCGCACGGCGAAGAGCACCCCGTTGCCGGGGAGGGCGGGGATGTGGGCCTGCCAGCGCTCCACGCCCTGCACGTTGGGGCTGGAGATGTAGGCGTACCCGAAGGTGTAGCCGGAGACGTAGGCCGCGGGCGCCTCGTGCGCGGTGGCCCAGCCGTCCGTGGAGTACACCACCGTCACGTTCTTGGCGTAGTCCAGGTTCTTCACGTCGATGCTGACGTCCAGGTCGCCATTGTCCCGCCAGAAGCTGGCGGCCACCAGCACCGGGGCGTAGGGCTGGTAGGGCCCGTCACCGCGGCCCACGTGGTGGTGGTTCCATTGATGGGTGTCCCAGTACGTCTGGCCCGCCACGGTGTATTTGGCCACGAACTCCAGGTCGCGTGAGGGCTGTGGGTCCACGCCCCAGCTGGCGTACATGCGCGTCACCTTCCAGATTTCACGCCCGGAGGCGCCGCTGCCCGCGGGCCCCACGTAGGAGGCGGCCAGGTCCGCCCAGGTGCCGTCCGGCTGCTTCATGCTGACGGAGACCTCCTTGTGGTACGCGAGGTTCTGCACCAGCAGGGTGATGGAGACGTCCTGCCAGCTCTGGCCATAGCGGCTGCTCACGGTGCTGACCGCCTTCTGGACCCGGATTTCCTCGCCGGCCTGGGCTGGGGGAGCGACGAAGCCCAGGGCCAGCGCGGCCAGCGCGCCCAGCAGGGCCTGCCAGCGGAAGGGGGACACGGCGGGGGCGTGGGATGCGGGCGTCATCGAGGGCCTCGAAGGAAAGAGGGAGCACGGCGGCTGCCACCGCGCATGGTGGCATGGGCCCCCGACTTCCGGGTGTGCGCGAATGGCGGGGAAGTGTCGGACGTTGGGTTTCCAGGTGTGCGGAACGCTGGGAGGGGGGGCTGGGTTGGAGTAGGGAAGGGGACATGAACCGTACCCTCCTGTCCCTGCTCGGCGCGGCGCTGCTGTCGAGCGCCGCCACCGCCGCGGAGAAGACGCCCCCCGCCCGGTTCCCGGATGCCGCGGAGCTCCAGCGCCTGACGGCGCGCTTCGCCCCCGTGGAGCTCCGGGTGGACCTGAAGGCGCTGCCGGAGTCCGAGCGCCGCGCCCTGGCTCGCATCGTCCAGGCCTCGAAGCTGATGGACGCGCTCTTCCTGCGTCAGCGGTGGGCGGGCAACGAGCCGCTGCTGCTGGACCTGGTCGGGGATACGACGCCGCTGGGCCGCGCGCGGCTGCAGGCGTTCCTGTTGGACAAGGGGCCCTGGAGCAGCCTCGACGAGGCGCGGCCTTTCCTCCCCGGCGTCCCGGCCAAGCCCGCGTCCGCGAACTTCTATCCGGCCGGCGCCACCCAGGCGCAGGTGGAGGCGTGGGTGAAGTCGCTGCCCGAGGCGCGGCAGAAGGAGGCCACCGGCTTCTACACCACCATCCGCCGCGGCACGGACGGCGGCTTCATCGCGGTGCCCTACAGCGTGGAGTACCAGGGCGAGCTGGCCCAGGCCGCCGCGCTCTTGCGCGAGGCCGCCGCGCTCACCCGGCAGCCCACGCTGAAGGCGTTCCTCACCTCGCGCGCGGACGCGTTCCTGTCCAACGACTACTACGCCAGCGAGGTGGCGTGGATGAAGCTGGACGCCAGCATCGAGCCCACCATCGGGCCCTACGAGGTCTACGAGGACGAGTGGTTCAACTACAAGGCCGCCTTCGAGGCCTTCGTGGGCCTGCGCGACGACGCGGAGACGCAGAAGCTGGCGAAGTTCAGCGGGCAGCTCCAGGGGCTGGAGGACCACCTCCCCATCGACCCGAAGCTGCGCAACCCGAAGCTGGGGGCGCTGGCGCCCATCCGCGTCATCAACAGCCTGTTCTCCTCCGGTGACGGCAACCGGGGCGTGCAGACGGCCGCCTTCAACCTGCCCAACGACGAGCGGGTGTCGGAGAAGATGGGCTCCAAGCGCGTGATGCTGAAGAACGTGCAGGAGGCCAAGTTCGAGCGCGTGCTGCTGCCCATCGCCAAGGTGGCCCTCACCCCGGCGGACCAGAAGGACGTCTCCTTCGAGGCCTTCTTCACGCACATCCTGATGCATGAGCTGATGCACGGCCTGGGGCCCAGCAACATCACCGTGGGCGGCAAGGCCACCACCGTGCGCAAGGAGCTCCAGGCGGCCTCCAGCGCCATCGAAGAGGCGAAGGCGGACATCTCCGGCCTGTGGGCGCTCCAGCGCCTGGTGGACACCGGCGTCATCGACAAGTCGCTGGAGCGCACCATGTACACGACGTTCCTGGCCTCCGCGTTCCGCTCCATCCGCTTCGGCGTGGACGAGGCGCACGGCAAGGGCATCGCCGTGCAGCTCAACCACTTCCTGGACACCGGCGCGGTGAAGGTGAACGCGGACGGCACCTTCTCCGTGGTGCCGGCGAAGATGAAGTCGGCCGTCACCTCGCTGACGAAGCAGCTCATGGAGCTTCAGGGCCGCGGCGACCGGAAGGCCGCCGAGGCGCTGCTGGCGAAGCACGGCGTGGTGCGCCCGCCCGTGCAGCGCGTGCTGGAGCGCCTCAAGGACGTGCCGGTGGACATCGCGCCGCGCTACGTCACCGCGGAGGAGCTGGTCCGCGACGTGAAGAAGTAGCCACCGGTCCGTTGCCCCGCCCCGCCGCCTGGGCTTTTCCCGTGCGCGGCGAGCTGGCGATGGCCAGAAAGCAGGAGAGATGGAGACTTCCGCCCGCCAACTCCGTCCAGCGCCGCCCGGTCCCTGGGGCGTCGTCATCGCGCTCGTCGTCATGGGCGCGTGGGGCGGGCACCTGGCCTGGGCGCTGACCCGGGCGGAGCTGCCATGGGTGGAGCCGCTCACCTGGCTGCACGTCGCCCTCCAGGCCTGGCTGTGCACGGGGCTCTTCATCACCGGCCACGACGCCATGCACGGCACGGTGTCTGGCCGGCGCTGGGTGAACGAGGCCGTGGGCACGGTCGCCTGCTTCCTCTTCGCGGGGCTGTCCTACCGGCGGCTGGTGGTGAACCACCGTGCCCACCATGTGCGGCCCACGAGCGAGGAGGACCCGGACTTCTCCACGCACAGCCAGTCCTTCTGGCCGTGGCTGGGCACCTTCATGGCCCGCTACACCACGCTGCCCCAGCTTGGGGTGATGGCGGCCAAGTTCAACGTGCTGCTCTTCCTGGGCGTCTCCCAGCCGCACATCCTCGCCTTCTGGGTGCTGCCCTCGGTGCTGGGCACGTTGCAGCTCTTCTACTTCGGCACCTACCTGCCGCACCGGCGCCCGGAGACGCCGGACATGGCCCCGCACCACGCGCGCACCCTGCCGCGCAACCACCTGTGGGCCCTGCTGTCGTGCTTCTTCTTCGGCTACCACTGGGAGCACCATGAGTCCCCGGGCACGCCCTGGTGGCGGCTGTGGCGCCTGAAGGACGCCCGTGCCCGGGAGGCCGCGCTGGCGCAGGGCGCCGGGACGCTCCCGGGACAGGAAGGCACTGCCCGGTAACGCACGGGCGGCCTGGGCCGTTATACAGGGGCCATGCGTGACAAGCCGCCCGCCGAGCCGCCCAGCTCCGAAGTCACCCCCGAGAAGACGTACCTGCGCCGGCGCGAGCTGCTGAAGAACGCGGGCCTCTTCGCGGGCACGGCCGTCGCCGTCGCCGGAGGGCTGCACCTGCTGGGCCGCAAGCAGACGCGCCCCATGGACCGCTTCGTCCCGGACGCGGGCCTGGTGGAGCAGCCGGTGGCGAAGGCGATGGGCCCCTTCGACACGGACGAGCCGCGCACGCCCTACGAGGACGTCACCACCTACAACAACTTCTACGAGTTCGGCTTCGACAAGAACGACCCGGCCCGCTTCGCGCACACGCTGAAGCCCAGGCCGTGGAGCGTCGTCATCGACGGCGAGGTGCACCAGCCGCGGACGGTGGACGTGGAGCAGCTCACGTCCTGGTTCTCCCTGGAGGAGCGCGTCTACCGCATGCGCTGCGTGGAGGCCTGGTCCATGGTGATTCCGTGGCTGGGCTTCCCGCTGGCGGCGCTGCTCCAGCGCGTGGAGCCCACCCGCCAGGCGAAGTACGTCGCCTTCACCACGCTGCTGGACCCGGAGCAGATGCCGGGCCAGCGCCGCGCCCTGCTGGACTGGCCGTACACGGAAGGCCTGCGCCTGGACGAGGCGATGAACCCGCTCACGCTCATGGCCACGGGGCTCTACGGCCGGCAGCTGCCCAACCAGAACGGCGCGCCGCTGCGGCTGGTGGTGCCGTGGAAGTATGGCTTCAAGGGCATCAAGTCCATTGTCCGCATCACCCTCACGCGGGAGGAGCCCATGACGACGTGGCGGTTGTCCGCGCCGCGCGAGTACGGCTTCTATGCCAACGTGAATCCCGCAGTGCCCCATCCGCGCTGGAGCCAGGCCAGCGAGCGCCGCATCGGCGACTTCGAGCGCCGCCCCACGCTGCCCTTCAATGGCTACGCGGAGCAGGTGGCCCACCTCTACACCGGCATGGACCTGCGCCGGTTCTACTGAGTCCCCGCGCCATGGCCTCGTCTCCATACCCCTGGCTCAACCCCGCGCTCGTCGTGGGCGGCCTGTCGCCGCTGCTGATGCTCGCCGTCCAGGGCCCCCGGGGCGAGCTGGGGCCCAACGCGATTGAAGCCGCGCTCCACCAGACGGGGCTGTTGGCGCTGGTGCTGCTGCTGGCCTCGCTGGCGTGCACGCCGCTGCGGCTGGTGGCGGGGTGGACGTGGCCCGCGCGCGTGCGCCGCACGTTGGGCCTGCTGGCCTTCACCTACGCGGCGGCGCACTTCCTCGTGTACGCGGTGCTGGACCAGGGGCTGGCCTGGGGCACGCTGTGGGCGGACGTCACCGAGCGCCCCTTCATCACCGTGGGCTTCGCCGCGCTGGTGCTGCTGGTGCCGCTGGCCGTGACGTCCACCCAGCGGTGGGTGCGGCGGCTGGGGTTTCCGCGCTGGCAGCGGCTGCACCGGCTGGCCTACGTGGCCGCGGCGCTGGGCGTGGTGCACTTCGTGTGGCGCGTGAAGAAGGACGTCACCGAGCCGCTCATCTACGGCGCGGTACTGGCGCTGCTGCTGGCCATCCGCGTGGGTGAGGCCCTGCGAAAACGCCGGGCCCGCGCCGCCGCGGCGGCCCGGAACCCGGCGTGAGTGAAGCGGCGCCCAGCGGGGCGCGGCGCGCTACTTGCGCGGCAGCGGGAGGATGGTGTCCACCAGCGTCATGAGCTGCGCGCAGCTCACCGGCTTGCGGACAAAGGCGCTGATGCCGGCCTTCTGTCCCAGCGCGCGCACCTCCGCCACGTTCGGGTCGCCCGTCATCATCAGGATGGGCACCTTGGCCAGCCTCGGGTTGGCGCTGGCGCGAATCTGCGCGGCGAAGTCCGCGCCGTTCATCCCATCCATGTGGAAGTCCGTGAGGACCAGGTCCACCGGCTCCGCCTCCGACACCTTGAGGCCTTCCTCGGCGGACTCCGCTTCGAGGAACTCGAAGTTGCGAGCCATCAGGTAGATCTTCAGCAGCGTGCGGATGGAGCGGCTGTCATCCACCAACAGCACGCGCTGCGGAGCGGTGCCCGCGGCGGGGCGTGCGCCCAGGGGGCGGGTCGTCTCCGTCGTGGTGCGGAGGGGGAGGGGCTCGGGGAGGGTTCCGGCCTTCATCGGATCATCAACCTCAATTGGGGCAGTTCCCCGGGGAACGGCGATCATGTTGGCGGATGGAGCCTCCGAAGTCAAAGCACCACCACTCAGGGAACCTCCAGGAAGAAAGCCTGACTTTCCACAGCGGGAAGCCCCAGTCCAGACGCCAGGGTGGGTGCCAGTTCATTGGGCATACGCCATGTCTGGCCACTGGGTTGGATCAACACCACCGCGTAGCGACCTCGGGGCAGCGCCAGCAGTGGCACTGGGTTCTCGGGCACCCGGACGTCCAGTGCCTGGGGTCGCACCACCACCTGCAGCTCCGGAACGCTGGCGCCTTCCATGCGCGGGTTGCCATTCTCGTCGGTGAGCGCGGCGATGGGGCCGTCCGGGACGAGCCCCGCGGCGAGCACGACGACATCCGGCTGGCCGTCCAGGGCGCCGGTGTCCGCGCGTGCGTAGTCCACACCCAGCGCGTCCGGGACACCATCGCGGTCCAGGTCGTTCTCGTCCACCAGGTTGCTGGCGTCATTCGCCAGCTTGCGCACCACCACGCGCGGCCAGAGGTCGGGGACGCCGTCCTGGTTGGCGTCGTCGGGAATGCCGTCGTGGTTGGCGTCCACGTAGCTGACGGCGAAGCCGTCCGGGCGCTGGTTCACCGCGCCGTCATGCAGGGACAGCGGCTGGAGGCGCAGCTGCTTCTGCGCGCTGCCCAGCTGCCCGTCGCCCTGCACCACCTGGAACGTGGGCCGATCCCTTGGCACGCGCGCGGTGTCGGAGAAGCTCACCGCCACGCCGGTGACGGGCTGCGGCTGGCCGTTTGCGTCCACGACGACCTCCACCGTGAGCGGCCTGCCAGTGGCGTCCACCGCCGCGCCGCCCACGTCACCCGCGTTGGGCTCGCTGGTGACGCCGTACCAGGGGTTGAAGTCGGAGCGGCGGCAGGAGGCGTCCGCGCCCGGACCGCAGCCGTTCACGTCAATGAAGCCGCGGAGCAGGTAGCGGCCCGCGGGCACCAGGCTGAAGCTGAAGGGCGCGACGAAGGGGCCGGGCGTGTCACCCGCCAGCGCCGGGCCGAAGAGCTGCTCGGCGGAGACGACGGTGAAGGTGACGGGGCGGCCGGTGCCCTGCGGCGGCGGGGGCCGGTCCGCGTCGTAGAGGAACACCACCGCGTTGCCACGCGCGCGTGACTGCACCACCAGGTGGCCGTCGATGCGCGCGGTGCGCGTGTTCTGCCGCACGTCGGCGGTGGGCACCACGGGCGGTGAATCACAGCCGAGCCCGAGCACGGACGCGAGGGCGAGGCCACCGGCGGCCCGCTTCCAGGAGGACAGGAGGGGGCGGCTCATGGAGTCACCGTCAGGGTCGCGTAGACGCGCCGCTCGATGCGATTGCCGAAGGGGTGCTGCGAATGCGCGCCGCCCAGGTGGCTGCCCACCAGCGCGACGGTGACGGTGTCCTTGACGGCCATGTAGCCCACGCGCGCGTTCACCACGGTGTAGGCGCGCAGCGGGTTGGACACCAGGTCGATGCGCGTGGGGTCCGCGGCGGCGGGCTCGCGCTCAATCCACGTGGAGGCGGAGGTGTAGGCCGCGTCCACGCCGAACTCCAGGTCCGCGCGAGAGCGGTAGGTGAGGCCGCCGTACAGCCGGAACTGTGGCGCCTGGTTGCACGGGCCGCACTCGGCCGTCGACTCGCGGTCCGACGTCACGTCCTGCAGCGACGCGCTCAACTTCAAGCCCAGGCCGTCCACCGGCGCCAGGGTGACGCCGGCCTCGGCGCCGCGCGCGGTGTAGACGGCGTCCTCGTTCTGGAAGGACGAGCTGCCCAGCAGGTACGAACCAGTGCCCGCGTCGTACGACTGGCCCGGCGGCAGCCGCGTCACCCCGGACAGGCCGATGAGGTCTCTCACCCGGTTCTGGTACACGGCCACGTCCAGGTCCATGCCCAGCTCCGGGGACTCGCCGCGCCAGCCCAGCTCGAAGGCGGTGAGGCGCTCGGGGCGCAGCTGCGTGTTGCCGGTGGTGAGCGTGCTCACGCCGTTGATGCCCGGCACGGGCACCGTCAACTGCGTGTAGCTCTCCAGGAACGTGGGCTCGCGGAAGGCGGAGGCCGCGCTCGCGCGGAAGGCGTGGTTTTCGAAGGGCTTGAACAGCGCGGAGATGCGCGGCGAGTGCGCCAGGCCCGGGCTGCCCAGGTTGAGCAGCGGGTGCCGGTCCACGCGGTAGCTGGCCACCAGCGCCAGCGGCTCCACGATGCGCCACTCGTCCTGGACGAAGAAGGCCGCGTGCACCTGCTCGCGCAGCGGCCCCAGGTAGTCTCCCCAGTCCACGCGCTTGAGGCGGCCCTCCACGCCGATGTTGAGCTGGTGCGTGCCCGCGAGCTCGAAGTCGCGCGCGAAGAGCAGCTCCGCGTTGAAGAGGTTGGAGCTGAGCGACGTCACCAGCGAGCGCTGGCCGGTGGCTTCATACTGCGGGCCCGCGTCGCTGGAGATGTGGTTCCAGAACGTCTTCAGCTTCAGCGGCCCCAGCTCCACGTCGCCCTTGGCGAAGGCGTTGACGCCGTCAATGAAGTAGTTGCGCAAGAGGCCCGGCGGATAGATTTCCGTGGTGAAGCGATTCACGCCGCCGGACAGGCCCACCTGCCGTCCTTCGGCGAAGGTGTACACGGCGGACAGCGACGCGCGCGCGCCGCGGGCGCCCAGGTCCGGGTCGGGGCCGCGCAGCGTCACGTCCGGCAGGCCGCTGGCGTAGTCCCGGCTCCACTTGTCCGTCTGCGAATAGCCCGCCGCCGCCCGGTAGCGCATCGCGCCCGAGCCGCCATGGCTGACGAAGGAGCCCGCGGCGGTGTTGCCGGTGCCGCCGGTGACGTTGAACCGCGCGCGCGGTCCGGTGCCGGGCGCGCGGGTGATGATGTTGACCACGCCCAACATGGCGTTGGCGCCGTACAGCGCGCTGCCCGGGCCGCGGATGACCTCGATGCGCTCAATCTCCTCCAGGCCGATGGGGATGGAGGACCAGATGGTGAGGCCCAGGAAGTCCTGGTACTCCGTGCGGCCGTCCACCAGCACCAGCACCTTGTTGGCGATGCGCTGGTTGAAGCCGCGCAGCGACACGTTGGCGCTGCCCACGCCCAGGGCCATGACGTCCGCGCCGGGCACGCGCCGCAGCAGCTCCGGCAGCGACGTGGCGCCCGACAGGCGGATGTCCTCGGCGGTGATGACGGTGGTGGCGTTGGGCGCGTCCAGCGAGGACTGCGCGCGGCGGCTCGCCGTCACCACGCGCTCCTCGTAGGGCACCGCGCCCAGGTCCACGCCGCCGGCCGCGTCGTCCGCGCTGGCGGGGGCGGCGCCGGTGGGCGTCAGGCCGGGGATGGTGGCGCTCCCCACGGGCATGGCCTCGGCCCGCTCAATCGCCTTCTCCAGCCGCTCCAGCAGCGCGCTCAGCTGCTGCTGGGACTGCATGCCCGCGGGGGGCGGCGGCATGGGCAGCGACGCCGGGTCCTGCGCGGCGGCCTGCGCCTCCCCGGCCTTCAGCTGCTCCTCCAGCGCGGCCACCATGGGCAGCACGGAGGCCGCGTCCGGCGGGTTGCTGGCCAGGTAGCGCTGGTACACCTCCAGCGCCTCCCTCGGCCGGGCCGAGTCCTGGTAGGCGCGGGCGATGTTGAAGAGGACGTTGGGGTGCGGCTTGATGGCGTAGGCGGCTTCGAGCTCGGCGATGCCCGCGTCGTATTGCTTCTGGGCGATGAGGCTCATGCCGCTGCGGAAGTGGCGGCGGGCCTCAAGGCGGGCGTCCGCCAGGGCCTCCCCCGCGCACAGGCACATCGCGAGGAGGCCCGCTCGTTTGAGGGCTGTCAGGGTTTTCACTAGTACGGGTCGTCCTTGTAGGGCGACGAGTCTGGGGCCTTTCCAGGCCGCGTGCTCGCCTTCTTCTTGAGCTGGAGCTTCTGCGTGAAGCGCTCCTCGGGGCCCGCGCCCTTGGCGACGGCGCGGGCGCGCTGGTAGCCGTCCAGGGTGAAGGTCAGCGCCGCTTCCGCCACGCCGCTCGCATCCGGAGCCACCTCGAGGTTCAGGGGCGTCTCGCCCAGGTCCTTCCCCTGGTACGTCACGCGCGCGCCCAGGGGGTCGCTGACGATGAGGAAGCGCACCGGCTCCAACTTGGGCCGCGTCAGCGGCGCCAGGGCCAGCTCCTCGTCGGACGCGCTCATCGCGGGCGCCTCGGGCGGGCTGGCGGCCTCGGGCACGTTGGCTTCGGGCACGGCCTGGGCGGTGGCGGGCGGTGGCGGTGTGACGGCG
>NZ_JABXEO010000057.1:0-56761 GCF_013372585.1 Myxococcus sp. AM010 | reverse complement strand
ACGCCAGAAACGTGGCGCCGCCCGTCTTCGCCAGCACCTTCGTGATGGCGGCCGTCAGCGACGTCTTGCCGTGGTCCACGTGTCCGATCGTGCCGATGTTCACGTGGGGCTTGTTACGCTCGAACTTTTCCTTGGCCATGGCCTCTCCTCACGGGGTTGCCGGTCCGAAGCCCGGCACGTCTCGACTCGCGGAAAACAACTGCGAAGGTGCTGCGTCCTGCTCCAAACCCGCCACAACGTCAACTGAAATCGCCCGGCCGGTCCGCGGCCGGGCCGAAGCCACTCAGCGGTTGAGCGCCGACTTGGGCGCGGGCGCGTAGTGACTGAACTGCATGGTGTACGTCGCCCTTCCCTGGCTGCGGCTACGCAGGTCGGTCGAGTAGCCGAACATGGCCGCCAGGGGCACCTGCGCCTGGATGGCCTGCACGCGGCCAGGCCGGGGGGTCATGCCCAGCACCTTCCCGCGCCGCCCGTTCAGGTCGCCGATGACGTCGCCCATGAAGTCATCGGGCGTGACGATTTCGCAGCTCATGATGGGCTCGAGGAGCACGGGCGTGGCCGTGCGCACGGCGTCCTTGAACGCCAGCGAGCCGGCGATCTTGAACGCCATCTCGCTGGAGTCCACGTCGTGCATGGAGCCGTCGAAGGCCTCCACCTTCACGTCCACCATGGGGTAGCCGGCCACCGGGCCGTTCTGCATGGCCTCCGCGCACCCGGCCTTCACCGCGTCAACGAACTCCTTGGACACCGCGCCGCCGGTGACCTTGTTCTCGAAGGAGAAGCCCTGCCCGGGCTCATTGGGGGCCACGCGCAGCCAGATGTGGCCGTACTGGCCTCGGCCGCCCGTCTGGCGGATGTACTTCCCCTCCATCTCCACCCGGGAGGTGACCGTCTCGCGGTAGGCCACCTGGGGCTTGCCGATGTTCGCGTCGACCTTGAACTCGCGCAGGAGGCGGTCGACGATGATTTCCAGGTGGAGCTCGCCCATGCCGGCGATGAGCGTCTGCCCTGTCTCCTCGTTCGTCTTCACGCGGAAGGACGGGTCCTCCATGGCCAGGCGCTGCAGCGACTGGAGGATCTTGTCCTGGTCCGCGGTCGACTTCGGCTCGATGGCGATGTCGATGACGGGCTCGGGGAACTCCATCCGCTCCAGGATGATGGGCTGCTTGTCGTCACAGAGCGTGTCACCCGTGCCGGCCAGCTTCAGGCCCACCACCGCGCAGATATCACCGGCGTAGCACTCGGTGATTTCGTCCTTCTTGTCCGCGCGCATCTGCACCAGCCGGCTGACCCGCTCGCGCTTGCCCTTCACCGAGTTCCACACCGCCGAACCCGCCTCCAGCTTGCCGGAGTAGACGCGGAGGAAGGTCAGCGTCTGGGACTGGAACGAGGGGTCGTTCATGATCTTGAACGCCAGCGCGCTGAAGGGCGCGTCGTCCCGCGTCTCGCGCACGGCGTCCTCGCCGTTGGGCGTCTTGCCGTGGATGGGCGGCACCTCCAGCGGGCTTGGCAGGTAGTCCACCACCGCGTCCAGCAGCGGCTGCACGCCCTTGTGGCGGAAGGCCGAGCCGCAGAACACCGGGAACAGCTTCAGGCCCACGCAGCCCTTGCGGATGGCGCCACGCACTTCGGCCTCGGTCAGCTCCACGCCCTCGAGGAACTTCTCGGTGAGCGCGTCGTCCTGCTCGGCCGCGGCCTCGAGCAGCTCGGCGCGGGCGGCGTCCGCCTCCTCCTTGAGCTCCTCGGGGATGTCCGTCTCGTCGTAGCGGCTGCCCTGCTCCGAGTCCTGGAACACCAGGGCCTTCATCTTCAGCAGGTCGATGACGCCGCGGTGCTTGTCCTCCGCGCCCAGCGGCAGCTGCATGCGGACCGCACGCGCGCCCAGCTTCTCGCGGATGGTTCCCACGGACATCTCGAAGTCGGCGCCCACCCGGTCCATCTTGTTGATGAAGCAGATGCGGGGAACCTTGTACTTGTCCGCCTGGCGCCACACTGTCTCCGACTGCGGCTCCACGCCGTTCACCGCGTCGAACACGGCGATGGCGCCGTCCAGCACGCGCAGGCTGCGCTCCACCTCGATGGTGAAGTCCACGTGTCCCGGTGTGTCGATGATGTTGACGCGGTAACGCTGGTCGTGCCGCTGCCAGAAGGCGGAGATGGCGGCGGACGTGATCGTGATGCCGCGCTCACGCTCCTGGACCATCCAGTCGGTGGTGGTGTTGCCTTCGTGCACCTCGCCCATCCGGTGGATGGCGCCGGTGTAGAAGAGGATGCGCTCCGTGGTCGTCGTCTTGCCGGCATCGATGTGCGCCATGATGCCGATGTTGCGGTAGCGCTCGAGGGGGTACTCACGGGCCATGACTCAATACCTCTCCAGGAAGGAAGGGCGGGCCCGAGGCCTCGACACCTGCCGGCCGGACGATTTCAGAGAACCTGCTACATCTAACAAAACCGCCCGGATGCATCCTCTGCATCCGGGCGGCAACCGCGAAGCCTCTAGGGCCTACCAGCGGTAGTGAGCGAAGGCCTTGTTGGCCTCCGCCATCTTGTGCGTGTCTTCACGCTTCTTCACCGCGTTGCCGCGGTTGTTGGCGGCGTCCATGATCTCACCGGCCAGCTTCTCCTGCATGGTCTTCTCACCACGCGCCTTGGAGTAGGTGATGATCCAACGCATGCCGAGCGCCACGCGGCGGTCCTGACGGACCTCGACGGGCACCTGGTAGGTGGCGCCACCGACGCGACGGCTCTTGACCTCAAGCACCGGCTTGACGTTGTCGAGGGCCTTCTTGAAGGTCTTGAGGGGGTCTTCCTTCGCGCGCTCCTCGATGAGGGCGAAGGCACCGTAGCAAACGCCTTCCGCGATGGACTTCTTGCCCTTCCGCATCAGGTCGTTGACGAACTTGGTGACGAGCCGGTCCTGGAACTTCGGATCCGGAAGAATCTTGCGCTTGGCGACTACGCGACGGCGAGGCATCTCTTCTCTCTTCCCTTACGCCCCACTCCCATTGGGAGAAATCCACGGGGCTTCAAGTGCTGCAGGAGGAACTTCACAAGGACGCTCCCCAGGGTGCGGGGCAATGCGTCCAGACGCTGCGCTACAGAAGGTGATCCGCGCGACGAGCGATCAGCTCGGACGCTTCGCGCCGTACTTGGAGCGGCTCTGCTTGCGACCCGCGACACCCACGGAGTCCAGCGTTCCACGGACGATGTGGTAGCGGACACCCGGGAGGTCCTTCACACGGCCACCGCGAATCATCACCACCGAGTGCTCCTGGAGGTTGTGACCCACGCCGGGGATGTAGGACGTGACCTCGATCCCGTTCGTCAGACGAACACGGGCCACCTTGCGGAGGGCCGAGTTCGGCTTCTTCGGGGTCGTGGTGTACACGCGCGTGCAGACGCCACGCTTCTGAGGGGACTCCTTGAGCGCGGGGCTCTTGCCCTTGACGACGAGCTTCTCGCGGCCCTTGCGGACCAGCTGGCTAATGGTCGGCACTGATACCTCTTCTTCGGGTTCGTCGCCGCCAGAGACACCAGGCGGCGCATATCTACCTACAGGACTACGGAAAGGCGCGCGAGTATAGGAAGGGGCCTCTCCGTGTCAAGCACGGCCTGTCCCTTGCCTACAACCGGCCAGGGTCCCAGGTCCCATTTCCTGCCTCGGCGCTTCCACGCACGGCGGGTCTACAACGGGGCGGTCCTCTACTCCGCGTGAGGTTAGAAGTCGAGGACCATCACGACGGCGTCCTCGCCCTCGTCGACGTAGTAGTTCGGCCGGATGCCGACCGGGCGGAAGCCGAAGGCCCGGTAGAGCTGGAGCGCGGCCTCGTTGCTCTTGCGCACCTCCAGGGTGGCCAGGGTGCAGCGCCTGGCCCTCCCCCGCTCAAGGACCTCGTCCATGACGGCCCGCGCCACGCCCCGGCGCCGGTGTTTGGGCGCGGTGGCCACGTTCAGCACGTGCACCTCGTCATGGACGATCCAGAAGATGGCCAGCCCCAGCAGCTCCGGCCCATCCGCCTCCCGCTCCTCCTCCACGAGGAGGATGGTGGACCATTCGTGCTGAAGCTCGCGCTTGAGCAGGTCCTGGGACCAGGGGTTCTTGAACGCGGCCTGCTCCAGCAGCATGACCGCGGGCAGGTCCTCCGACACCATCTGCCGGATGGTGTAGCCGTGCCGGGCCCCGGGCGCCGGCTCCTCGCGCATCCGCCTCATCGGCTTGCCTCCCGGGCAAAGGGCGCCACGCGGCGCACCTGCGCCGAGGCCCGCACCTGCGCCAGCTCTTCCGCCGCCAGCGCCCCATACCGCTCCCGAACCAGCTTCTCCCGGATGGCGGCGCGCGCCGCCTCGTAGCCTTCCGGATATTCGTCCGCGTGCTGCTCGAAGTGGCGGCGGACCTCCGTCTCACCCACCTGCGCTCGCAGCCGGATGCGGCTGTCGAGGATGCGCTCGGCCCGAAGCCCCCGGGCCAGCACCCGCTCCAACCCCTGTACGTCCACGTCATGGCGGGACAGGAACCGCTTCAAGGCCGCCTCCCCTCCCAGCCCCGCCTGGAACGCCTCCACCCGCGCCTGGACCTCCGCGGGCTCGGCCGGGAAGGCCTGCAGCCGGTCCGCGTTCAGGACCTGGACCCGTTGGTTGATGATGAACTCCAAGGCCCCCCGGAGCGTGTCCTCGTCGAGGGGAAGCGCCAGGGCCTGCACGCCCCCTCGCTGGAGGAGCGCGACCCGGGCCTCGAAGCGCAGCTCGCTCAAGGTGAGCACCTGGCCCTCGATGATGGCCACCACCCGGTCCGCGACCCGGGCCTCCACGGCGGACGGCGGGGCAGCCGCGTTCCCCACGGCCGGCGCCAGCGAGAGCCAGCCCGCAAGCCACAGGGTATCCGCGCCGAGCCAGCGAGGCGGTGACATGGGCTCCCTCATCCTCCGGCGACTTTATACATCTCGCACGGTCCGGACAGTCCTTGCTGGCGCGTGCCTACCGGCTGGTTACGTTGAATCGGGTACACCACGGCGGGAACAAATGGCGGACGACTACTACCAGACCCTCGGCGTTGACCGGTCGGCTTCAGCGGAGGACGTCAAGAAGGCGTACCGCAAGCTGGCACGCAAGTACCACCCGGACGTCAACCCGGGCAACAAGGCCGCCGAGGAGAAGTTCAAGCAAGTCAGCGCGGCGTTCGAGGTGCTGTCGGACGCTCGGAAGCGCAAGCTCTACGACGAGTTCGGCCCGGACGCGGAGAAGATTGGCTTCGACGAGAAGAAGGCGGAGGCCTATCGGGCCTACAAAGCCTCGGCCGGGAGCGCTGGCGCCGGGGGCATCCCCTACGGCGCCGAGGGCTTCGACCTGGGTGACCTCTTCGGCGACCTGTTCGGAGGCCGCGGCGGTGGCGCCCCGGGGGGCGTCGACATTGGCGAGATGTTCGGGCGTCGCGCTCGCGGCTCCGGACCCGAGCGTGGAGACGACCTGACGGTTCGCGTCCAGCTCACCCTGGCCGAGGCCGTCTCTGGTACCGAGCGCCCCCTGGCCTTCAGCCGTCCGGGCCGCTGCGCCACGTGCAGCGGCAGGGGCACATCCGGGCCAGTGTCCACCTGCACCGTCTGCAACGGCACGGGCCGGTCCCGCCGGTCCGGGAGCCTGTTCGGCGGCGCGGGGGCGTGCCCCAACTGCCACGGCACGGGCAAGGCCGCTCCGCCCTGCTCCCAGTGCGGGGGCTCGGGGATGAAGGAGGAGCAGGCCCGGCTGACGGTGAAGATTCCCGCGGGCGTGCACACTGGCTCAAAGGTGCGGCTCTCCGGCCAGGGCGCGGCGGGGACACGAGGCGGCCCCCCGGGTGATCTCTACATCGAGACCGAGGTGGCCGAGCATCCGCTCGTGCGTCGCGAGGGCGACGACCTGCACCTCGACCTGCCCGTGACGGTCTCCGAGGCCCTGCTGGGCGCCGACGTGCGTGTCCCCACGTTCCAGGGGGAGGTCACCGTGAAGGTGCTCCCCCATTCCCAATCTGGCCGCCGGATGCGGCTGAAGGGGCGCGGGGTGCCCTCGCTCAAGGGCGGAGCACAGGGCGACCTGTACCTCCACCTCCAGGTGAAGGTCCCCGAGGAGACCACCGCCGAGGCCCGGGCCGCCGCCGAGGCGCTCGCCCGGGCCTACCAGGGCGACGTCCGCCGCGAGCTGACGCTCTAGCCTCTTGCCTCTTGTCCTGGGCGCCGCACCGTCATAGACGGACGGCGCCCCACCTTCTCACGCCGCCGAACCATACGGAGCACACGCGCACATGGGCCTCTTAGACATCTTCACGGGCGGCTCGGGCCCCGAGAAAGCCCTCAAGCTCAAGCCCAAGGTCACCCAGAAGTACGGAGACCCCGCGACCCGGCAGAAGGCCCTCCAACAGCTGGGGGAGATGAAGGTCCCCGAGGCCGTGTCCGTGCTGCTCAGCCGCTTCACCATCACCGTGGACCCGCTCACCACGGACGCGGATGAGAAGGAGCACACGTTCGAGCTGGTGAAGAGCTTCGGCAAGGACGTCGCCGTGCCTCCCATCCTGGAGTTCCTGCGCACCAGCGAGCAGGCCGCTTCCTGGGCCCTGCGGCTGCTCGGTGAGCTGACCTCCGAAGAGGAGACCATCACCGCCTGCGTGAGCGCGCTCCAGCACCTGTCCGCCCACTACACGCGCAACCCGGAAAAGCGGGTGGTGCTGCTGCACCACGTGGCCGGCAGCCAGGACCCCCGCATCCCCCCCGCGGTGGTGCCCTTCCTGGAGGACATGTCGGACGACGTGAAGATCGCCGCGCTCAAGACGCTGGGCGCCTTCAAGTACGAGCCGGCGCGCGAGCCCATGCTGAAGCTGCTCACCGCCGACGAGACGGCTCGCCGGGTGCAGACGTCCGTGCTCAGCGCGCTGGCGGAAGGCGGCTTCTCCGTGGAGGGCTACCAGGAGAAGGTGGAGCCGCTGCTGGTGGAGCCCTACGCCCTGGGCAACGACCAGCGCATCCAGCGCCGGGCCTGAGCCCCGGCTGTCGGCCAGCCGACATGGACACTGTCCTCCGGAAGGCCTCCGAGGACAGAGGCCGTTCACATGCGCGCGGAACTTGAGCAAGGATTCACCCGTGCGCTCAAAGAAGAAGGGGACGCTGGCGGAAGTCGTACCACTGCGTCCGGTCGCGAAGGCGGCCAAGAAGACTCCGAAGCGGCCCGCGAAGCCGCTCCCCTCGGTGGATGCGGATGTTGCTCACCGCGCCCTGCTGGAGATGTCGCGGCACCTGACGGACAACGCGGGGCCCACCGAAGCGCTCCGCTCCCACCTGCAGACCCTCCACACGCTCCTCAAGCCGAAGGTCTGCTACGTGGCGCGCTACTTCCCTTCCCGGGAGCAGCTCCACGTCGAGCACGTGCGAGGCCGCTACGACGACCGCGTCACCGCCGCCGTCCCGGGCGAGGGCGTGGTGGGCCGGGCCTTCTCCCAGAAGGCGCTGCTGCGTGATGGGGACCTCATCGCGGTGCCGCTCGAGGGCCCGCAGGGCGTCGGTGGCGTCCTGGTGGTGCTGGGCTCCCGGCGCGAGCCGTCCGACACCCTGTTGCAATCCCTGGCCGCGCAGCTCACCGCCGCCTACGAAGTGGCGCGCCTGCGTGACGACAGCGCCCGCCGCAACAAGGACCTGCAGACGGCCATCGCCGGCCTCAAGAGCCTGGAGCAGAACCGCGAGGAGCTGCTGGGCAACGTCTCGCATGACTTGAAGAACCCGCTCACCACCATCAAGTCCTACCTGGCGATGATGGGCCGCGAGAAGCTGGGGCCCCTCACGGATGCCCAGCGCCGCGCGGTGCAGATCTGCGACCGGAACTCGGACCGGATGCTGCGCATGGTGAATGACCTGCTGCTCATGTCCCGGCTCCAGTCCGGGAAGATGCAGCTCAATCAACGTCCCTTCGGACTCAAGGCCGTGGCGGAGGAAGTGGTGCGCTCGCTGGGGGCGCTCGCGGAGCACTGCAAGGTGCGCGTGGTGATTCCCCCCTGCCCCGAGGTGTTCGTCCGCGGCGACCGCGAGCGCATCGCCGAGGCCATCCACAACCTCGTGGAGAACGGCATCCACCACAGTGAGGCGGACGACACCGTCGAGGTGCGCGTCTCCGCCGAGGACGGCCTGGCCATGTTGACCGTGAAGGACAGCGGTCCGGGCATGTCCAGCGAGGCCCTGGAGCACGTCTTCGATGCCTTCTACCGCGCCACCCCGGGCATGCCTCGGCCGCCCGGTGCGGGGCTCGGGCTGCCCCTGGTGGGGAAGATTGTCGCCCTCCACGGCGGACGCATGGAGAGCGCCAGCGTCCTGGGTGAAGGCAGCACGTTCCAGATGGTGCTCCCCATGTTCGCCGGCGCCGTCAGCGCGCCGGAGATGGCCCAGGCCGCGCCCAAGTCCGGCGGCATCCTGCTGGTGGAGGACGACGCCGACTGCCGCGAGGTGCTCCAGCAGGTGCTGGAGCAGGAAGGCTACCGGGTGATGGCCACCTCGGGCGCCTCCGAGGCACGGTCCATCCTCTCCCACATCCGGCCGGCCATGGTCCTGCTCGACCTGCGGCTGAGCGAGGAGGACGGGCAGTCGGTGCTCCGCTACATCCGCGGCAACGAGTCGCTATCGGACATCGTCGTGTACATCATCTCTGGAGCCACCGAGGTGGCGTCGCTCACTTCGGGCCAGGGGCTGGAGCGCATCGACGGCTTCTTCGAAAAACCTCTCAACCTGCCCAAGCTGCTGGACACCGTCTCCGCGGTGGTCCGGCCCAGCCGACGAGCCCCCGCCGTGCCATGAGTCAGGGATTCGTCGTGGGTGCGAACAAGAGGTGGCCGTTGGCCACCTCGGTTTGTCTAGTATCCGCGCGGTCCCATGAGCACATCCGTCTATTCCCGCTACCGCGCCGCCTTCGCCCAGGCTCTTGCCACTGCCCTGGGCGTGTCGGCCGCCGACATCGAAGCCCAGGTCAAGCCCGCCGAGCCGGCGCACGGCGACCTCAGCTTCGCCACCTTCCCACTCGCCAAGGCCCAGAAGAAGGCCCCGCCCGCCATCGCCGCCGGGCTGGCGCAGTCGCTCAGTGTCCCTGGGCTGGAAATCAAGGCCGTGGGGCCGTACGTCAACGCACGCTTCACCGCCCTGCCCTTCACGGCGGAGGTCATCGACGCCGCGCGCGGCGCGGGCATTCGCTACGGCGGTGACGAGGACGCGGGCCGCGGCAAGACAGTGGCCATCGACTACTCGTCGCCGAACATCGCCAAGCCGATTGGCTTCCACCACATCCGCACGACGTTCCTCGGCCACTGCATCGCCAACATCTACCGGGCGCTGGGCTGGCGGGTGGAGGGCATCAACTACCTGGGCGACTGGGGCAAGCAGTTCGGCCTGGTGGCCGTGGGCTTCCAGGAGTACGGCGACCCCGCCCGCATCGACGACATGGGCCACCTGGTGGAGGTGTACGTCAAGGCCAACAAGCGCGCCGAGGCCGAGCCCGAGTTCGACGAGAAGGCCCGCGCCTTCTTCCGCCGCATGGAGGCCGGCGACGCCGAGGCCCTCAAGCTCTGGAACCAGTTCCGGGACACTAGCATCAAGGGCTTCAAGACGATCTACGCGCGGATGGGCATCGCGTTCGAGCACATCGAAGGAGAGAGCCGCTACCAGGGGAAGATGGACGCGGTCATCGACCAGATTGCGAAGAAGCCCGGCGTGAAGGAGTCGCAGGGCGCGCTCATCGTCGACCTGCCCTACGCGGAGAACGAGCCGCCCATCCTGCTGAAGAAGAACGACGGCAGCACGCTGTACGCCACGCGTGACCTGGCCGCCGCGCAAGACAGGTACGAGCGCTTCCAGTTCGACAAGTCGCTCTACGTCGTCGCACAGGACCAGGCGCTGCACTTCCGGCAGGTGTTCCGCACGCTGAAGGAGATGGACCTGCCCTGGGCGGACCGCACCGTCCACGTCGCGTTCGGCCGCATCCACGGCATGAGCACGCGCAAGGGACAGGTGGTCCAGCTCAACGACGTGCTGGACGAGGCGCGCGAGCGCGTCTCCGTCAAGGTGCGGGAGAACGTGGAGGCCGGCCGCATCCAGACGGACGACGCGGACGCTCTCTCCGAGCAGATCGCCCTGGGCGCCATCGCCTTTGGCGACCTCAAGCACAAGCGCGCCAGCGACTACACCTTCGACTGGGACGAGGTGCTCAGCTTCGAGGGCCACACCGGCCCCTATCTCCAGTACGCCCACGCGCGCGCCGTCAACGTGCTGCGCAAGGGCGGTGGCGCGCCGGCCAGCTACGACGCGGCCCTGTTGACGCTCCCTGAGGAGCAGGCCCTGCTGCGCGAACTCATGCGCCTGCCCGAGGTGGTGCGCGACGCGGCGGAGCAGTACGAGCCCAGCCTCGTGGCGCGGCTGCTGCTCGACGTGGCCTCGGCGCTCAGCCGCTACTACACGCTGGGCAACCAGGAGCGCGACAAGCGCATCAACGTCGAAGGCAATGACGCGCTGCGTGCTGCGCGACTCGCCCTCATCGACGCCGCCCGGGTTACGCTGGCCGCGGGGCTGACGCTGCTGGGCATTCCCACGCCCGACAACATGTAGCCGGGAGCATTCTTGGAGACCGCGCTGTCACCGACTGCGAATCAGGGAGCGTCCTCGCTGAAGGACGAGTTCGGCCCCATGGGCCGGGCGCTGGGAACGCGCTACCTGGAGAGCGTTCACTTCCCGCCGGAAGCAGAAACTGAGCTCCGGGGCCTGCACGCGAAAGGCTTCGTGGTGCACGTCATGCGCACCACCGCCTGGGTGAACTTCCTCTACCTGACGTGGGCC
Source organism: Myxococcus sp. AM010 (assembly GCF_013372585.1). Lineage (NCBI taxonomy): Bacteria > Pseudomonadati > Myxococcota > Myxococcia > Myxococcales > Myxococcaceae > Myxococcus > Myxococcus sp. AM010. The sequence continues at coordinate 45,932 of NZ_JABXEO010000057.1, read as the reverse complement.
ATGGTGCGCCGGGCGCTGCCGCCCGTGCGCGCCGTGGTGAACCTGCGGCCGTGGTTCACCCGCCCCTGGCGACAGGCGAAGCAGCGCGGTGACTTCACGCAGCGCTTCGAGCACGCCCGGCAGACGGGGGGCAGCGGCCTGGTCTTCCTGCGCCGCACCGCCCTACTCCGGCCGTCCGGAAAGGAGACGCGCGAGGACCCCTTCCCCGCCCTGGTGGCCATGGCCCGCCAGTCCGACACGCCGGTGTACCTGGTGCCGGAGTTGTTCGTCTGGGAGAAGCGCCCCGCGCGCCTGAAGCCCAACTGGGTGGACGTGGTGTTCGGCAGCCCGGAGGCACCGGGCTTCCTGCACTCGATGCTGGCCTTCTTCCGGAACTACAAGCGCGCGCAGTTCCGCGTGGGCGAGCCCATCGACCTGCAGCGCTTCGTCGCGGAGAACCCTCGCGACTCGGATGACGTGCTGGCCCGAAAGGTGCGCAGCAGCCTCCACGTCCACCTCGCGCGCGAGACGCGGGCCGTGTTCGGTCCGCCGGTGAAGCCCGCCTCGCGCGTCATCGACGAGACGCTGCGCGACAGGGCCCTGCGCAAGGTGGTGGAGGAGTGCGCGGCGGAATCCGGGCGCAAGCCGGCGAGCGTGCTGCGCGAGGCGCGCCGCAACCTGGAGGCCATCGCCGCCAAGCCCAGCCCCACCGCGCTGGCCTTCACCTCTCCCGTGCTGGAGTGGGTGTTCAACCGCATCTACGACGGCATGCACGTGGACGAGGCGGGCCTCCACCGCGCGCTCAAGGCCGCGAGCCATGCGCCCATCGTCCTGTGCCCCAGCCACAAGAGCCACGTCGACTACCTGGTGATGAGCTGGGTGCTGTGGAACCGGGGCTACGCGGTGCCCCTGGTGGCCGCCGGCGCCAACCTCTCCTTCTGGCCCCTGGGCACCTTCTTCCGCCGCTGCGGCGCGTTCTTCCTCCGGCGCTCCTTCAAGGGCGACAAGGTCTACGCCGCGTCCTTCAAGGCCTACGTGCGCAAGCTGGTGCATGACGGTATCCACCAGGAGTTCTTCCCGGAAGGCGGCCGTTCGCGTACGGGCAAGCTGCTGCTGCCCAAGCTGGGCATGTTCACCTGGCAGGTGGAGTCCGTGCTGGAGGGCGCGCGCGATGACCTCATCTTCGTGCCGGTGGCCATCGACTACGAGAAGGTCGTCGAGTCCGGCAGCTACTCGAAGGAGCTCGCAGGCGGCGAGAAGAAGCCTGAGGACCTCAAGGCGCTCTTGAGCACGCCCAAGGTGCTGGCGGCGCGGTATGGCCGCATCCACCTGGGGTTCGACGAGCCCATCTCCCTGCGCGCGTTCATGCAGGCGCGTGGCATCAACCCGGACGAACCGGTGTCGGACGAGCAGAAGAAGGGGCTCGTCCGCGCGCTGGGCAACCGGGTGATGTACGGCATCAGCAAGGTGTCCACGGTGACGCCGCACGCGCTGGTCAGCACCGCCCTGCTCTCGCACCGCCGCCGCGGCCTGACGCAGCGGGAGATGGCGGACCGCATCAACATCCTGCGCCGCATCGCCGTGGAGGAGGGCTCGCCGCAGTCGGTGGAGATGCGCAACGCCCCCAGCAACCCGGAGACGATGGGGCCCATCCAGGACGCCATGCGCACGTTCATCTCCGACGAGATGGTGCGCACCCAGGAAGCGCGCGGCGAGGTCATCTACCAGGTGGAGGACGCACGCCGCCCGGAGCTGTCCTTCTACAAGAACACGCTGATGAACCTGGTGGCCTCCCGGAGCCTCGTGGCCAACGCCATGCTGGCCAGCGGCAGCCCCGCGCCCTTCGACACCGTGAAGGAGCGCGCGCTGTTCCTGTCCCGCCTCTTCAAGGTGGAGTTCATCTATCGGGTGGGTACCACGTTCGACTCCATCTTCGCGGAGACGGTGGAGCGGCTGGAGCGCATGGGCCTGGTGCTCGAGGAGAACGAGACGCTCCGCGTGGCCCCCGAGGCCCACGCGCGTCCGGACCTGGAGTTCCTGGCCGACATGCTGCGCGACTACCTGGAGGCCTACCTGCTGGCGGCCATGACGCTCCAGGACGTGGCCAACGGCACCGTCGAGGACCGGAAGTCCTTCGTGAAGATGGCCCTGGAAACGGGCCGCGCGGAGTACCACGCCGGCCGCATCACCGCCTCCGAGTCCCTGGCCAAGGTGACGCTGGAGAACGCGGTGGCGTTCCTCGTGGATCAGAAGCTGCTCATCGAGGCCGACAAGAAGCTGACGCTGGGCCCCGCCGCCACCGAGCAGCAGGCCCGCACCCAGCTCGTTGACGATATCCGTGGGTACCTGAAGCGCGGCTGAGCGGGCCGCCGGTCCTCAGGGGTGCGTCGTGACCTCCACGCGGAGCTCGGCCGGCAGCGGGGTTCCTTCCAAGTCCGTGAGGCTTTCACGCAGGACGAGGGTGTGAAGCGTCGCCGGCGAGAGCACCTCGCCGGTGACGAGTTCAAAGGCATTGAGCCCCAGATACTGGACGATTCGCCGCCGCGGCAACAGCACCGGACGCTCCGGTGTGCTGCCACGCCACGCGCGAATCTGGTACGCCTGCGGCCTCGGTCCGGGCTTCCACCTGGAACGCCGCCCGTGCGACGTGCCCGCCCCCACGCCACACCCCAGGACGCCCAGGATGCGAAAGCCACGCCTCCACGTCCGCCGCGCTGTTCGAGCCAGGATGAAGGACGTCAAGGTTCGAAACGTATAGGAACAGGAGAAAGCCCGTTGGAAGACGCCACCCCCAGCGACGTTGCGCCCCCTCCACCGGGGCCGCCCTCTGGCACCCGCTACAGCACGAGCCCCAAATGGCTGGCGGTGGTGAGCGCCGCGCTCGCACTCGGCGCGTTCATCCTCGTGGGCGGCACCGTCCAGCTCGCCAACCCGGCCTTCGGCATCTGGTTCACCGAGCTGGTCGTGTTCCTGGGGCTTGGGTGGGTGATGCTGCGCAACGCGGGCTGGCGCCCCGTCCTCTACACGGGGCTGCTGCCAGCGCCGCGAGCGGCCACCCTCTTCGGCTTCCTCCTGGGTGTGGCGAACTTCTTCGCGGTGGTGGTCCCCATCCAGTTCCTGGCCCAGTCGGTGGCGCCGGAGTGGCTGACGCGGATGTTCGACAGCTCGAAGCTGTTCGCGGACCAGACACCGCTGGAGCTGGCCTTCATCCTCCTGGGGGTGTCGGTGGCCGCGCCCGTCTGCGAGGAGTTCTTCTTCCGCGGCATCTTCCAGCGGGGCCTCACGCCACCGGCGCCCGCGCCCACCACCGCGCCCCTGGTCATCTCCGCCGTGGTGTTCAGCGCCTTCCACCTGGACCCGGTGGGCTTCCTGGCTCGCACGGAGCTGGGCCTGCTCTTCGGGTGGCTCTACCTGCGCACCGGCTCGCTGTGGCCCGCCATTGGCGCCCACGCGGCCAACAACCTGGTGTCCTCGGTGCTGTTCCTGTCCGCCAAGGCCCTGGGCGCCGAGGCCTCCGAAGCCACGTCTGAAGCGACGGACCCTCGCCTGGTGCTCGTGCTCGCGGCGGCGGGCTGGGCGGGCATGAGCGTCCTGCTGTCCTACGCGCGGCGGCAGCCCGGCGTCTGGGGCCCCGGCACGCGCGCCAGCGACGAGGAGGCCCGGGAGCCCGGCCCCACGCCTTCGCTGGCGCGGCTGATGCTTCCCTGGGTGGTGGGGGCCACGGTGTCACTGGGCCTGCTGGTGGCAGTGGACTCGCGAGGCCTGTCCCTCAACTTCTACGACGCGCAGCACCCGCTACCAACGCTGGAGGCCCGCTCGGCCCCCGCGCTGCATGCGGAGCGCAAGGCGTTGAGCGCGCTGCGCGCCTCGGCGCGCCGAGGGGAGCTGCCCATGGAGGCCTACTACGAGGAGCGGCAGCGGCAGATTCGCGCGCACCGCGTCCAGACCGGGCCAGGGCTGAAGCCCTGACCCGCGGCGTGCCGCTTCAGACGAAGCGGTACGTGCTGACGTGGAAGATGGGGCCCACCATGGCGCTGGTGAGCGTGTCCCCGTCCACGCTGCCTTCGGCTTCGATGCGCTGCCCGTCCTTCTTCAGCTTCCGGTCTCCGCCAGCGAGCTGGTACGTCGTGCCGTCGTCGCCCTCCAGCACCCAGACGCCCGTTTCGATGTCACGGAAGACGACGCGGCCCGTGAGCTTCATGCGTCCTCCTTCTGGAGCATCGCGCGGGCGATGACGAGGCAGATGAGGGTGTTGAAGCCCAGCCAGGGCTTGGCGAGGAACGCGAAGGGCAGCCACGCCAGCGCCGGCGCCCCGGCCCAGGCCGTGTAGGCCAGGAAGCCCGCGAAGCCGAGCGCCAGGCCCCCCATGGCCGACCGCAGCCCCCGCCACTTGATGGCCGGCAGTGACAGGAGCAGCGGGATGAGCGCGCTGTAGAACAGCGGGTTCACCGTCCGGCCCCGGCCGAAGATGATGCGCTCCCAGTCCGGGAGGGGCAGCGACGCCACCTGCACCGCGTCCCCCGCGGCCCCCTCCGCGCCCCCGAACCAGCCACGCAGGAAGAAGGCGCCCACCGTGGACAGCAACAAGGGGATGAGGAATGCGGGCCGCACCAGCACGTTGAGGTAGCCCGGCCGCGCCCGGCCTCGCAGCGTCAGCAGCACGAACGCCAGCAGCGCCAGCGCCCAGTACAGCGGCGGCCACTGCGCCGAGCCCCCGCCGCGCAGCGACGCGAGCGACGCCTCCGCGTTGAGCAGGCCGTGGCCGTACTGCTCGCTCCACGCCTGGTCCGCCGACTTCTTCGCGCCCGCGTAGAGGGCCTGCTCCACCTCGTCCGGGCCCTTTGCGCCGGCCGCGTAGAGCATCGCAGCCACCGCCGCGACGTGCGGCGTGGCCATGCTGGTGCCTTGGTAGGACGCGTAGACGAAGCGCGAGACGTCGCGCGGGTCCAGCGTGTTCTGGAGGATGCCCCCCTGGTCGCCCCGGCGCTTGTCACCACCCGGCGCAGCGATGTCCAGCTCCTTTCCGTAGGAGGAGTACGGGGCCAGCACGCCGTCCGGCCCCACGGCCGACACCGCCACCGCGCCCGGGTAGGCTGCGGGGAACTCCACCGTCGCGCGCCCGCCGTTGCCGGCCGCGGCCACCACGGTGACGCCCTTCTTGCGCGCGTACTCCACCGCGCTGGCCATCACCTGCGAGTACGCCCCGCCGCCCAGGGACAGGTTGATGACGTTCGCGCCCTTGTCCGCCGCGAAGCGGATGGCGTCCGCGATGTCCGCCGTGTTCCCGCCACCGAAGTGGTTGAGCACCTTGACGGGCATCAGCGTCGCGTCGAAGGCCACGCCCGCCACGCCTTCACCATTGTTGGTGGCCTGGGCGATGGTGCCCGCCACGTGCGTGCCGTGCCCGTGGTCGTCGTTGGCGTGTTCGTCGTCGTTGACGAAGTCGAAGCCCTTCACGAACTTCACGCCCTTGAGGTCCGGCGCCTGCTTGAAGTCGCCGTGGTCCTCGTACGCGATGCCGGTGTCCAGCACCGCCACCACCACGCCCGTGCCCCGGTTGCGCTCCCAGGCCTTGGGCATGTCGATCATCCGCAGGTTCCACTGCTGCGCGAAGTGCGGGTCGTTCGGCGTGAAGCTGGCGCGGACCTCCATCAGCGGCTCGGCGGCCTCCACGGCCGGGTGCTGGCGGATGCGCTCGAGCACCCCGTCCACGTCGTCCACGCCGACCGCCACCGTGAGGGCCTCGTCGGCGCTCTCCACGGAGTTGAGCTCCAGGTCGACGCCCCAGTCGGCCTCCCAGGCGTCGAACTCCGCCTTCGTCGTGCCGTCCTTGAAGTCCACGACGATGGCGCTCGCCACCACGTCCCGGGCGTCGAGCGTTCGCAGATTCGCGGGGGGAGGCGTGTCCTGCTCACGAGAAGCGGGCGCACAGGCGGCCGTCAGCGTCAGGGCCAGCGCCGCGCCACCCAGGGTCCATCGCACCATCCGCATCAGGCCACTCCTTGAGAAACGAAACACGCGTCTGGAAGACCCCTACGAACGAACGTCGCGACGATTGGGTCTGCACCGACAGTCTGGATGTCCCCTCTCCCTGCGTGCAAGGGCGGCAAGGAGGAGAAACGTGAAGAAGTACGATGGTTTGCGCTACACCGGTCATCCGCCGGAGAGCCGCCGCAGCCAGGCCGCGACGGCCCGGCCGACCTGAGGAAGGTTCCGCTGGAAGGTGGGACCGGCATCGTCGATGACCTCTAAGTCGCCCCCCGTCCGAGCGACAGCGGCGGAGACGGCGGCCCGGGGCAGCCGGGTGTCCTCCTCGCCCTGTACCACCAGGAGCGGGCACGTCACCCGGGACAGGACCTCCGGCGCCACCAGGGCCGGGGCCACCAGACACAGGCCGCCCACGGCGGGGTACTTCGCCTGAAGCGCCAGGGCCACCTGAGCGCCCCCGTGGAGCGACGCCACGGCCAGCGCGTGGGTCCCCGCGTTCTCCAGGAGCATCCGCATGGCGGCCTCCGCGTCCGCCAGCAACTCCAGGTCCCGGCCCCGCTTGCCCTGGCTGGCCCCCACACCCCGGTGGTTGAAGCGCAGCGTCGGAAAGCCCGCGTTCGCCACCGCCCAGACGAGCTCCGCCGCGATGACGTGGTCCATCCCGCCCCCCTCGTCCGGCCGGGGCGGAATCACGAGCAGCGGCGGTACCCGGCTCCCTCGGTGCGTGGTGCCCTCCATGACCTCCGAACCCACCGGCACCAGCGTCGCGCGCTCGAGGAACTGACCTTTCTGGACCATGCCCCACCTTAATCCCTCCCCCCTCGCGTGGCCGCCCACACGCGGCGTCCGACAAGAACCCACACACGATTTCACGCAAAATCTCCGCCAGAAGGAAACTTCCAGGTGGATTCGAGGACAATGCGGAAACACCCCCAGATTCCGCAGGAGCCCCCACCTCATGAGCACCATCCAGCGCGGACGGAACAGCATCGCGCAGACCTCCCGCAGCACCGCCGACCGTGTTCGTGGAGGTGGCTCACCTGCCACCAACACCGTGCAGCCTCCCGTGACGGGTGGCGCCGCTCAGCGCGGCGTCGTGGTGGATGGCTTCGACAGCCGCTCCGCGCAGACGCGCGCCGTGGGTGGCGTCTTCACCGCGCCCGCGGGCTCCAAGGACAAGGTCTTCGACGGCAAGCTGGTGGGCGCCGGCGGCCAGACGTTCGAGCCGAACACGCCGCTCAACCAGGTGCCCGCCTTCGTTCCGGCGAACAACCCGAACGCCACGGCGACGGTCGTCTACGTCAACGGCATCAGCACCAACAAGGACGGCCAGGCGCGCGAGCTGCAGGCCATCGCGAACAGCACCGGCATGCGCACCCTCGGCGTGCACAACGCCACGTCCGGGATGATCGCCGACGTCATCCAGGCCGCGAAGGACAAGCTGAACAAGGGCAAGAACCCCGCGGTCGACTCGCTGTCGGACATCGTCTACTCCGAGCTGAAGGCGGGCCGTGACATCCACCTGATGGGCTACAGCCACGGCGGCCTCATCACCTCGCGCGCGCTGAAGGATGTCGGCAACCGGCTGCGCATCGAAGATGGGATGTCCAAGGCGCAGGTGGAGCAGCTGCTCAGTCGCGTCAACGTGGAGACCTTCGGCGCGGCGGCGGCTACCTACCCGGACGGCCCCAACTACGTGCACTACGTCAACAACAAGGACGCGGTGCCCGTCATCTTCGGACAGGGAAGCAAGGGCTGGACGCCGGGCGACCTGTTCCGCGACGCTGGCAAGGGCGCGCAGGTCCACCACTTCTCCGAGGGGGGCATGTTCAGCGGCGCCCACTCGCTGACGGAGACGTACCTGAACCACCGCGCCCCGTTCGACGAGGCCCGCACCGGCAACTTCTGAGCCGCCCTCTCCCAACGGGAGACAGCAGAGGCCACGAGGTTCATCACCTCGTGGCCTCTTGCGTTTCAGCCCTGGAGCGCGGGCGCGCTACACGGACTGCAGCACGTAGAACTTGAGGTACTTCCCCTCCGGGAACTGCAGGCGCACCGGGTGGTCCGGCGGCTGGTAGCGCTCCTCGACGAGCGCCAGGTCCACGCCCGCCTTGAAGCCCGCCTCGCGCACCGCGCCCATGAAGTCGTCCGGAGTCACCCGCGCCGAGCACGACGCCGTCGCCAGCAGCCCGCCCGGCCGGAGGAGGGCCAGCGCCTGCCGGTTGAGGGACGCGTACCCGTCGATGGCCGCCTGCACCGCGCGCTGAGTCTTGGCGAAGGCGGGCGGGTCCAGGATGATGAGGTCGAAGGTGCGGCCCTCGTCCTTGAAGGACTGGATGATCTTGAAGACGTCCGCGGCCAGGAAGTCGTGCTTCTCCGCGGCGAGGCCGTTGCGCGTGAAGTTCTCCCGGGCCAGCGCGATGGCGTCCGGGTCCTGATCCACGGAGAACACGCTGTTGGCCCCGCCCAGCGCCGCGTTGACGGAGAAGCCGCCGCTGAAGCTGAAGCAGTTGAGCACGTCGCGGCCCTTGCCCAGCCGCCGGATGAGGTAGCGGTTCTCCCGCTGGTCCAGGAAGAAGCCCGTCTTCTGCCCCTTCCATGCGTCCACCATGAAGGTGGCCCCGCGCTCGCGGATGGGAATCAGCTCCGGGGCCTCGTGGCCGTAGAGCATCTTCCCGGAGCCGCGGCCCTCGTCCTCGTCGACGTCGTCGCGGCCCACCTCGTCGCGGCCGATGATGCCCTTGAGCCCGGGCACGCCGGCCTTCAGCGCCTCGATGAGGAGCGGCCGGTATGGCGTGAGGCCCGCGGAGTACAGCTTCATCACCGCCCAGCCCGCGTACAGATCCACCACCACGCCCGGCAGGCCGTCGCCCTCGCCATGAATCAGGCGGTAGCTGTCCGTGTCGGTGAGGTCGATGAGCGCCGTGCGCTCGGACAGGGCCTGACGCACCCGCCGGGTGATGAAGCCCGCGTCCACGGTGTCGCGGGGGTCGCGCGTGAGCACACGCACGGCGATGGCCGAGTGCGGGTCATAGTACCCGCGCGCCACGAACTTCCCGTTCTCCGTCAGGTCCACCACGCTGCCGGCCGGAATCCTCGGTACGTGCTCCAGCGCCTTGCGGAACACCCACGGGTGCCCCGCGCGCAGGTGGCGCCCCAGCCCGCGCGCCAGCTCCAGCTTCACGACATTCACGGTGTCACTCCTCACGAGCCGCGCCGCGGCCCCTCCGGGCCAGGATGGCGCGAGCCAGTTCCTCGAAGCCCCGCCCCTCGGGCGCCCGGGTGATGAAAGCAGGTGGTGCCTCGATGCGGTCCAGGACGGCCCGCACGTTGGCCACGCCCACGCCCAGTCCAAAGGCGGCGAACATCGGGGCGTCGTTGAAAGAATCCCCCGCGTATACATAACGGCCGTCACGCGGGTCCAGCCGTTCGCCCCACGCCGTCCGCGCGAAGCGCCGCGTGGCACTCAGCTTGTCGAAGCGCCCCAGCCAGCAGTTGATGTGGACCGACGAGCGCACGGCCGTCACGCCCCGGGCCACCAGCAGGGACTCGATGCGGTCCGCCCCCGCGGCCCCCAGGCGGGCCTCCTCGTTGTAGTCCACCGCCAGGTCCACTTCCGTGTACGCGCTGTCCATCGACAGCCGCGCGCCAGGCACCTGCTTGAGGACCCGGGCCACCTCGGACTGGAGCCGCCGCCGGTTGGCCACCCGCTCCGCCGGCGCCTCCGCGTAGACCTTCCGCAGCCGGCCGTGCGCGCCCTTCAGGAAGAACAGGCCGCCGTTCTCCACGATGACGCCATCCACGGGGAGCTGCCGCGCCCAGGCCTCTCCCCAGCCCGCCGGGCGGCCGCTCACCAACACCACGCGAAGACCCGCGGACGACAGGCGCTCCAGCGCCCCCACCGTGTCCGAGCGCAGCTTGTGGTCCGTGGTCAGCGTTCCATCCACGTCCGTGAAGACGCCCTCCACGCGGGACAGGTCGGCCTCGCGAAGCGGGCGCGGGACTCGCGCGTTCATCACATCACGTCCAGGCCGGCGAGCAGCCCCTGGAAGGTGACGATGGTGGACCGCAGCTCGTCGGGCGGGAGCTGGCCCACCTGGAGCTTGCGCGCCTTGCGCAGGAAGGCGTCCAGCTCCGTCGCGCGGCCGTAGAGGGACTGGCCGCTGCCGGCCGCCTCGGCCAGGGCCCGGGCCGCGCCCGCGGGGTCCGAGCCCACCAGCGCCATGGCGCGCTCCAGCCGGACACCGCACGACGCCCATACCTCACGGTCATGGATGATGAGCAGCTGCCGCTGGTTCACCGCGGACAGGCCTTGAACAAAGGTGTCCAGGGCCTCCACCACCGCCACCAGCTCCGCGCGGGACGGGTTCGGGAGGATGGCCAGGCGGCCCACCTCCGCGCGCATCTCCACGACGTGCCGCTTGTCCTGCGCGCGCAGGTTCCGGTACGCGGCCGTGCGCCCGAAGGCGTCCAGCTCCGTCTGGAGCTGCTGGGCATTCCACTGCACGTCCTGCGCCTCCGCATCGCGGACCTTCTTCAGGCGCGCGGTGAGGATGCGGCCCAGGTCGGCGGTGATGGCGCGGACCGTCACCGCGGCCTTCACCTCCGCCGCGTAGCCCGGCACCACCTGGGCCCGCGTCACCTCGCCCAGGAGGCTCGCCGACTCGAACACCAGGTTGCTCATCTGCTCGCGGAACCGGGCGCGGACGCGCTGGATTTCCGCCAGCAGCGTCCACCGGTCGCTCACCACCGACGGGTTGCGCATGGCCTCGCCCAGCTGGGTGATGCCCTGGGCAATCTGGCTCATCGCCTCCTGGAGGATGCCGACGGGGGCCTGCGTGCTGGCGCCACCCGGGGACTGCGCGGGGAACTCTTCCCGGATGACGTTGAGCAGGCCGTTGACGTCCATCACCGTGTCGCGGATGACGGGCGCCATCTCCTCCCACAGGGAGAGGTCCGGGGAGGAGTCCACGACGGGCGCCTCGTACCGCACCAGGTCGAGGTCGCTCAGCCGGGAGATGGCGTGCGCGGTGGCGACGTACACCTTGCGCAGGCGGCCGGCGAACGCCGGATCCGGATGGGACTGGAGGATTTCTTCGAGCCTCGCGGACAGCGAGGCCTGGGGGGTCTCAGCGGCTTCAGACACGGGTGTCACACTCTAGCGCTCGACTTCCGCGCGGGGGAGTTCTAGCACTCGCCTGCGGGCCATGCCGCTGGCTTGGGAGCGCTACGGGATGATTCAGGTCTGTCTTGTGAAGGACGGTCAACTTCTCACCGGTGGTGAAGAGCTGCTGGGCGAGGAGGGCCGGAAGTGGATCGACGTCCTTCATCCGACCGAGGAGGTGTTGGCCCGGCTGGCCGCGCGGTTCGGGCTGCACAAGCTGGCCGTGGAGGACTGCCTCCACCTGGACCAACGGCCCAAGCTGGAGGAATACCCCAACCACCAGTTCGTCGTCCTCCAGGGATTCTCCGTCACGGGCAAGGACATCTGCGAGCTGACGTTGCACGAGCACCACTACTTCCTGGCGAAGGACTGGCTCATCAGCGTCCACGAGCTCCCCTTCACCGGCCACGACACGGTGTTGCGCCGCGTGAAGGACGACCCGCAGGCGACGCTCATCCGCGGGACGGACTTCGTCTTCTACATGCTCGCGGACACGCTGGTGGACGCGCAGTTCCCCATCCTCGACGCGTTCAGTGACGAGCTCGAGGACCTGGAGGGCGCCATCTTCGAGAAGCCGGAGAAGTCCCACCTGCACCGCATCTTCGCCCTGAAGCGGATGCTGGTGACGCTCCGGCGGGTGCTGTCGCCCCAGCGCGACGTGGTGGGCCTGCTGTCCCGGCGCGGCATCCCCCATGTCCACGAGAAGACGACGCTCTACTTCCGTGACGTGTACGACCATCTGGTGCGGCTGTACGAGCAGATTGATGCCGGGCGCGACATCATCGGCAACGTGATTGATGGCTACCTGTCCATGGTGGCGAACAAGACGAACGACATCTCCAAGCAGCTCACCATCTTCGCCACCATCTTCCTGCCGCTGTCCTGCATCGTCGGCTTCTTCGGCCAGAACTTCGACCGGCTCTACACGAACGGCGCCTGGTACTTGATGTGGGCGTCGATTCTCGGGCTGCCGGTGGGGATGATCTTCTGGTTCAAGCACAAAGAGTGGCTCTGACATTTCCGCGAGGAGAGGAAACATGCTGACCGTCACCGTGGATGGCGTCCCCCTGCACTACCAGGACGAGGGCAAGGGCCTGCCCGTGCTGCTGCTGCATGCGTTTCCGCTCAACGGCAGCGCGTTCGACAAGCAAGTGAAGGCGCTGTCGGGGCGCTACCGCTTCATCGTCCCGGACATCCGGGGCTTCGGTGAGAGCGCGCTGGGCGACGGTCCCACGGAGATGTCCCGCATCGCGCGTGACGTGCTGGCGCTGCTGGACGCGCTGAACCTGGACACCGTGGTGGTGGGCGGCGTGTCCATGGGGGGCTACGCCGCCATGGCCCTGCTGCGCGAGGACGCGGGCCGCGTCAGCGGGCTGGTGTTGATGGACACGCAGGCCACCGCGGACGACGCGGAAGGCAAGGCGCGGCGGGAGACCTCCGCGAAGCAGGCGCTGGAGTCCGGCGTGGAGCCCATCATCCAGGCCATGCTTCCCAAGCTGGTGGCCTCGGGACCGGACTCACCGGTGGCCCAGGAAGTGGCCGCGTTGATGCGCGCGGCCTCGCCCGCGGGGGTCGCTGCCGCGCAGCGCGGCATGGCCCTGCGTCCGGACAGCAAGGACATGCTGGCGCGGTACGCAGGCCCGGCACTGGTCGTGGTGGGAGAGCACGACACGCTCACCCCGCCAGCCAAGGCGAAGGAGATCGCCGGACTGATTGCCGGGGCGAAGCTGGAGGTCATTCCGGAGGCGGGGCACCTGGCCAACCAGGAACAGCCCGATCGGGTCAACGCCGTGCTGGAGGCCTTCCTGACGTCGCTTCAGGGGCCCAGGGCTTGAGTGAAGGCTGGTGGCTCGCCGTGCCCCATGCGAGCATGCGGGCCGGACGTTCCAGCCCGTTTCCGCCGAGGGTGCCGTGGACCGCATGCATCTGAAGGACGTCGAGGACCGCGACTCCGATGGCCACTACGGCCGGCTGATTCGCATGGCCCGCGAGGTGGGCTCGCCCGTGCCGCAAATCTGGCACCTGTTCGCCTACAAGCCTCGGCTGGGCGAGGCCCTGTCCCGCTTCACCCATGAAGTCATGCGGGGCCCTTCCCCGCTGTCGCCCGGACTGAGAGAGCTGATTGCCGCGTATACGTCGCGCGGCAACCAATGCTTGTTTTGAACGGGCTCTCACGCCGCGGTCGCGGCGGAACTGCTGGGCAATCCCGACATGGTGAAGACGGTCCTGGAGGACGTGGCGACAGCCCCCATCTCCGAGGCCGAGCGGGCCCTCTTTGCCTTCGTGGACACGCTCAATCACCGCGCGGCGCAGGTGGGACGGGAAGACATCGCGCGCTTGAAGGACGCCGGGTGGACGGACGAAGCCGTCTTCGACACCGTGACGGTGTGCGCGCTCTTCAACTTCTACAATCGCTGGATTGACGGCACCGGCGTGCAGGACATGCCCGCGGAGATGTATCAGCGCAGCGGGCAGCGGATGGCCGCCGCAGGCTATGCGCCGCCGCCACCCGCGAAGCCCGAGGAGTGACGCCGCCGCGTGAGCGCTCAGCGGCGATGCTTCCGCTGGGCGGCTTCGAGGACGGAGTCCTTGAGCAGATAGCCGAATCCGGCGTTTCGCAGGCGGAGGGCCAGGTCGCTGGCCGTGGTGCGCAGGCGCTCCGCCGTGACCTCCAGATGCCAATCGCACTGGGCAAGCTGTGACAAGAGGTAGGCCCGGCGTGTCTGGGCCGCCGACAGGCGATACGTCTTGAGGTACTCCAGGGTGCCGTTCGGACCGACGATGGCCTCGCCGATGTGGTTCTCCTCGGCCGGGTCCAGCGAGCTGTGGAAGCGCTGGAGGAGAAAGCCGCCCGCCTTGTAGACACGGGTGGACGTCATGCTGGCGCCGAAGAGGCTCCCGGCCATGAAGCCGTGGAAGTCGGCCCAGTCCTGGCGCATGCGGTGCACCTCGTTGCGCAAGTCCTCCAAGCTGGACACCCGCGCGTCATCCAGGGTCAGCCCCAATTCGGGCGCGTCCCCCAGGAATCCGTACTGGAGCAGCAGGTCGCCATAGAAGTCCTCCACCAAGGTCCTGTGGAGCGCGCGGTAGTCGTCCGGGTGCGCGACGACGAAGGCCGACAACAACACGTCCGCGTTGAACAGCAGCAGGCCCACCTGCCGCGGATGGATTTCGAAGGTGCGCAGCGCCCCGTCCAGCATCGGCGAAACCCACCCGGGGACCGCGCTCTCGAAGCGAGGGTCCAGGCCTCGCGCGAGGCCCTCGCGGGAATACTCGGCCCAGGCAATCTCCGGCCCGCCGAACTGCAGGGACAGGAAGCCCTCCATCGCCAGATGCAACGGGAGCATCCGGAGCTGGCGGCGGTCCTCCCGGTGCACCATCCGGTGCAGCAGCCGGATGGAGAAGGGGCCGGCCTTCAGCCGCTTCCCGTCCACGGCTTGCAGCTGCGCTCCATAGACGGCTTCCGCCTGGCGGTTTCCCCACGTCATGACCAGGCCGTGAGGGACATACGAGATGTACTTGAGGCCAGGCTCCTTCAGCCCGCCCTTCACCGAGACGACCGCGGCCACGTCGTCGTACGTCCGCAAGGTCATGCGGAGGTCGCCGCGCACCTCGTCCCTCAAGACAGGCACCAACCGGATGCCACCCCAGACCTGCGAGGGCGCCAACCGCAAGCCCGCGGGCTCCAGCCGCTGAATGAGCCGTGCGTCCGTCATGATTCGCCCTCCTCCGCCAGCGGCGCATCCTGACGGCGCCCCTCGTCGTGGACCTGCCGGCCCCCGGCGTCCCGCTGCAACATCGCGCCCACGCGCGACGCGAGGTAGGCCTCCAGCTCGGAGAGCGACGCCGCCCCCTCCGCGAAGCGCGCGAAGCCCAGCACCGTGGGAACGTCCTCCGCGTCCCGGACGCCCACCGTGGGCACGGCCGCACCGAAGGAACGGGGGGCATACCCCTCTGAGTCGAACACCGGATTGACGTGGACCAGCGCAGTGCGGTGCTCCGGGTCAAGCTTCGAGCGGAACACGCGCGTCAGCTCGGCCACCGCCCTGGGCGGGTCATTGTCGTAGCCATCGGAGACGATGACCACCAGGTCGGCACCCCAGGCCAACGCATCCAACAGCGGCGTGGCGAGGTCCGTCTGCCCTCGTGCACTGACCAGCAGCGGCTCCTCCACCGGGCACGTCCACCACGCGCGGTACTCCCGGGCGGCCGCGGACAGCAGGTAGTGCGTGGCCAGCGCCACACCGAGCGGCCGGCGACGCTTCTCCAGCGACCCGGACGACGAATAGCTGTTGTCCAGAATCGCGGCCACCCGCTGCAACGGCGACGGGGCCCTGCGCAGGACGCGGGCCGCGGCCTGCTCCAGCGCGGCGTGCAGCTCCGCGTGGCGCTCCCGGCGCACCTCCGGAGACAGGGCCAGGACATACAGCGCCAGCTTCGTCAGGGAGGCCCGCCCCAGCTCCACCGGGGGCGGCGTCCCGCGCGCGCGCGCCGCGGATTCCTGCAGGCGCAGGCGCTCCGCCGCCGTGAGGCGCGGCTCGATGCGCTGGAGGAACACCTCGCGGGAGATGCCATGCTTCACCGCCAGGCCCTCCGCCACCGTGTAAGGCAGCTCGTAGAGGGCCTCCTGGGTGTAGTGCGCGCGGCGAAAGGTCTCCAGCAAGGGCTGGGTGAAGGCGCGCTTCTTCCAGCCGCGGAAGAGGAACGGCCCCAGCTCCCCTTCCAGCTTCAGGTGCCCGTGGGACACGGCGGCGCGCAGCTTGGAGCGGTACTTCACCGCGTCAAAAACCAGGTTGGCGCGGCCGTGGACGTAGTCCCGGGCAATGGCCCGCGCCCGGCGGTTGTTGATGCGCCGGCCGCGCAGGGACTCCAGGACACGGAAGGCCCGCTGGGGCGGCAGGGCGCGCAGCGCGGCGGCGATGAGCGCGCCCTCCTCCGCCTTGTCCCGGACATCCGCCGGGCTGCCACTGGCGAGCAGGTTGAGGATGATCTGCGCCTGATTGAAGTGGTTGATGCCCGCAGCGAGTGTCCGCGCGTAGAGCCGGCGGTAGTTGCCCAGGATGTACTGGTGCAGGAACTCGATGGAGACGGACTGGCCGCGCGCGTCGCCGTAGAACTCCCGCTGCCCCGTGCAGGAGAAGCAGGCGTTGACGAACATCACCAGGTCTTCGCGGGCGACCTGCTCGCCGCGGACTTCCGCCAGTGCGGCCATCGTGTGCACGTCCTCCCCGGGCACCCGGGCTTGGGAAAGCAAGCGCCGCTCGGGGAAGAGTGAAACGACCGCGGGTCAGGCTCCAAAGGCTTGAATCGGAAGTCGCATCGGAGTCCCGCGAGCGGCGCCCCGAGGCTACCACACGATTCGAGGCGAGGGGCCTGACACCCCGCTCAACACCCACCTCAGGGCTGGCACGTCACCTGACTGTCCTCCACGGTGCAGGCGGAGCAGGTGGCCGTCTCCGTCAACACGCCCTGACGGCACTCCAACACGGCCTGGCCGTCCGCACGGCACAGCCCCGTGCCCTCGGCGCTGGACGCGCAGGCGTCCCCCGCGACGTTGTTGGACGTATCACACCGCACGGACTCCGACGTCTCACGGCAGCCCAGCGGGCCCCGGCAGGGCAGCTCACGCCAGGCGCCACCCCGGCACTCCAGCGCCAGCACCCGCTCCTGACAGACGAAGCCGCCCCCGTCGCAGTCGCCTCCCGCGCTCGGGCCACAACCAGCGAGGAGCAGAGAGCCAACCAACGGGACGAGTGCGAGAAGTGAGCGGTTCATGGGCACCAGCCAATATTTCGAGCGTCCCGTCGCCGGTCAACCACCCAGTGTCTCCTGGAAGAAACGGCGGAAGTTTCCACCCATGACGCGTTCCACCCAGGACGGTGGATGGCGGCGAAGCAGCGCATCGGTGAGCAATGGCAACCCGGTGACATCCTTCATGCCACGGGGGAGCGGCACCATGCCGTCGTAGTCGGAGCCCAACCCCACCCCGCCCTCCCCCATGACGTCCACGGCGTGCTCGATGTGCCGGACCACGTCATCCACGGTGTCACCGCCCAGATAGACGGGGGCGAAGATGATGCCCACCACCCCACCCCGGTCCGCGATGAAGCGCAGGGATTCGTCGGAGAGGTTGCGCCAGCCGCCGCCCGCCGCGCGAACGCCCGTGTGCGAGCAGAAGAACCGGACCGAGGGGTGGGTGAAGAGGTCCTTGAGGGTGGACTCCGAGGCATGCGCCACATCCACGCTCAGGCCCAGCCGGGCCATCTCCTCCATGACCTCCTGCCCCAGCGGCGTCAGGCCCCGGTTGCCCATCATCGGAAAGGAAGAGCCTCCCAGGTCGTTGTTGGACAGGTGGGTGAGGCCCATGAAGCGCACCCCGCGCTGGTGGAGCTCCGCCAGGCGCGCCACCTGGCCTTCAATGGCGTGCCCTCCTTCCACGCCCAGCACCGCGGACAGCCGCCCCTGGGCGAGGTTGTCCTCCAACATGGCGCCAGTGGTGGTGATGCGGGCGGCGTCCCCTGAGCGCTCACAGAATGAAGCCATCTGCTCAATCTGCCAGAGCGCCCGGGTCCACTCGCTCGCCCGGGCGTCCCGGGGCCACCCACGCCACGCGGCGAACACGGGGAAGCCTCCGATGAAGGGAAAGCCCCGGGTGACGATGGTGAAGCACTGCAGCTTCACCCCCGCCTCCCGCAGGCGGGGGAAGTCCACGTGGCCCTCTTCAGAACGTGCACACAGGTCGCGGTTCCACATGAGGGAATCCGCATGGCCGTCCGCGATGCACCACCGCTGGTGGAACTCTTTCACGTCACCCATGCGCGCAAGTCTGCCCACCCGCGTGCGCGAAACAAGCACCACCCGCGTCCCAGTGCCCGCACAGAGACCCCTGCCCGGGGGACCTTGCCCCCGCCGCCCCTCAAGGCCCCGATCCGGACGTCGTCCGCGGAGGGGCCTCCGGACGCACGGAGTCCTCCCAGCGCAGCACCTCCGCCATCTGCCGGCGGCAGCGGGCGTCGCGGCGGACCTGGGTGGCCTCCCGCACGGCTTCGTTCGGGCCGTAGGCGTACCCCTGACCGGCCAACACGGCGCGCAGGGCGTCCGCCAGTTCCTGCCCGGACTGGAAGCGCTCCGAGGGCTCCCGACGCAAGAGCCGGCCGAGGATGGCCCGCATGGCCGGGGACAGTCCCTGGGTGGCGCGCTCCACATGCGCCGGGGCCAGGCACGCCATGCGCGCGGCCATCAAGGGCGCGGGCAGCCAGCTGGGCACCTCCGAAAGCAGCACCTCCGCGTCAGGCAGCGGCCCCGCGGCAAGCGCGGCCCGCTCCACGTCCTCCAAGTCCAACAGGTGCAGGCCGGTGAGCACCTCCAGCAGCACCACCCCCAGGGAGAACAGGTCCGCGCGGCCGTCCAGCGGCTTTCGCTCCAGCGCTTCCGGTGAGGCGTAGGCCAGGTCTCCCCGGACGACATGGGTCTGCGTGACGAGGCGCCCCGGCAGCTTCGCCCAGGCCATGGCGAAGTCAGACAGCTTCACATGGCCCCGCGCGTCCAGGCGCAGGCTCCGCGGCGACACGTCCCGGTGGACGATGCCCAACGGACGGCCCCGGGCGTCTTCCAGCGTATGGGCATGGTGCAGCGCATCCGCCACCTCCGCGCCCACATAGGCGGCGAACGCCTCCGAGAAGGGCCGGCGCCGCAGGGCCGCGTAGCTGATGAGCGTCTCCAGGGACTTTCCGTCCACGTGCTCCATGACGAGGTGGGGCAGGCCTTCATGCACCCGCACCAGGAACACCTGCACGATGGCCGGGTGGCTGAGCCGCATCAGCAGCTTGACCTCTTCCCGCAGACGCGCGCGGCCCTGCGCGTCTTCGACATCCTGCAAGCGCTTGATGAGCACGAGATCGCCGGGGACGCCCGCATAGTGCCGCCGGGCGAGCAGCAGCTCTCCGGAGCCCCGTGCCCCGAGGTAGCGGATCAACTCATAAGCCGTGGCCCCGGTGGTGAAGAGGATGAACGGCTTTGAAGCGGGTGGCTCTGGGGGGTGAGTGGACATCTCGGGTGATGCCTCCTGGGCAGGAAGTCCTCCCCTGGGTTGGGAAGGCGTGAGAAAACCTCACGCATCTCTCCTACCACCCACGTCCGACACACCCTTCCAACCTCCCAGCACGGATTCAGGAAAAAAAAGGAAACGGCCCCCGCCGAAGCGGAGGCCGTCCCTGAGCGGTCCGTGAGTCAACGAGCCGCCCGATGCGCTCGATGCGTTGACTACTTCTTCTTCTGCACCGGCTGCGTCACGGTCAGCTCGCGAACCACCATGTCCTCACCGTCCTGCACATACGAGGCGCGGACCTGGGCCCCCTCCTCGATGTCATCCAGCTTCAGCGGCTGGTTGTTGTGCAGGATGCGCGTCTGGTCGTTCGTCTTCAGCTCGAGCTGCTTGTTGTTGCGGGTATCGACCACGGTCAGCTCGTCGCCGCCGGTGGAGAGCACGCGGCCGCTGACACTGCTCGCGGCAGCGGTGGCACCCGCCACGCCGGAGCCACCCAGGGCCAGGTCGTCATTCAGGTCCGCCCGGCGATCAGCCTCGGCCTCGGCCAGGTCCTCGCGCTCCTCCTGTACGTCCTGCCGCGCGCTGGCGACCTCTTCCGCGGCCTCACGCTGTGTCCCAGCGATGTCCTCCTGGGCCTCCGTTTGCGTGTTGGCGATGTCCTCCCGCGCGTCCTGACGGATCTCCGCCGTCTCCTGCTGGGCCTCCATCCGAGCCTCGGCGACGTCCTGGCGCTGCGACTCGACGTTGTCGCGCTTGCTGCAGCCAGTGACGACCAGCGACATACCCGCAACCGCAGTGACCGCCATCATGAGCTTGCGCATTTGTTCCTGCTCCTTTCACGTGGAAATGGGAGAAGGTTTCCCCCTCACTCACTTGCGGCCGAGAGAGCGTTTCCCCCGGCGTTGGGCAGAAAGTGGGTGCTCCCCCCGCCCTTGAACAGGGGTTGTCCGGCGGACGCGGAGACCTTAAGGGCATACGACGGACCACGGGGCGCATGGCCGCCTGCCTGCCCTACCAGGGAACAAGGGCGGGAAATGGAGATACCGGGTACAGCCGCGCGAACGGCTAAAGACCGCCGTCCACGCCACCGTCACCGGGCACCTCGTCAGTGCCAGCGCCCGCGCACAGCGGCGCGCCCTCCCGCGCGATGCGCTCGCGCTCCTGTGCCGTCGGCATGGGCACCGGACTCCCCGGAGGCGGCATGTCCTGGAACACGTCGGCTCGCACCTGGATTCGCGCCGCCATGCGCGCCCGGTCCAGCGACGCGCGAGCCTCGCGCGCGGAGGTCAGCCCCTGGGCGCGCCGCGACTCTCCTTGCGCCAGGAAGCCCAGCCCCAGGCCGCCCAGCAACAGCACCTCACCGGCGACTCAGGCATGGCGGCGCCCGTGCAGGTCGAGTGTGGCTTCGCGGCGGGGGACATCCAACGCGGCGGGGTCCGCCGCGGACGCCGGCAAGGCAACCATGCAGAGCGGTGCGAGCGCGATGAGCCGACGAGAAGCCACGAACATGCCCCCGAGTATACCGGTGACGGTGGCGGTCGCACGGACCGGCGAGCGCGTTGACAGCGCGGAGTCACCCTTGTAGTGCGTGCCCAGGTCCCCGTCGTCGCAAGGAGCCGTGAGGCCATGCAGGTCTGGGTCAACGGAGAGACGCGCGAGGTGCCGGAGGGCACCACCCTTTCGGCGCTGCTGGAGTCGCTTCAAGTGGGCGGCCCCGGCGTCGCCGTGGAAGTGAACGCGGAGGTGGTGCGCCGCGCGCGCCATCCCGAACACCACCTCCAGGCGGGGGACCGCGTGGAAATCGTCACCTTCGTCGGCGGCGGCTAGCCAGGAGTCCGCACATGAGCATCCAGGACAAGCCCTTCACCATCGCCGGAGTGACGTTCAGCTCCCGGCTCATCCTCGGCACGGGGAAGTACCCCAGCCACGACATCATGAAGCGCTGCCACGAGTCCTCCGGCACGGAGATGGTGACCGTGGCCGTGCGCCGCCTGGACCTCAAGGCCACGGGCGATGCGTCGCTGATGAACTGGATTGACCGCAACCGCCTGCGCCTGCTCCCCAACACGGCGCTCTGCTACACGGCGGATGACGCGGTCCGCACCTGCCGGCTCGCCGAGGAGCTGGGCATGAGCAAGTGGGTGAAGCTCGAGGTGCTCGGCGACGAGAAGACGCTCTACCCGGACGTCGAGGAGACGGTGAAGGCGGCCCGCATCCTGGTGAAGGAGGGCTTCACCGTGCTGCCCTACACCAGCGATGACCCCATCACCGCCCGCAAGCTGGAGGACGCGGGCTGCGCGGCCGTGATGCCGCTGGCGGCGCCCATCGGCAGCGGCCTGGGCATCCGCAATCCGCACAACATCCGCCTCATCCTGGAGACGGTGAAGGTCCCCGTCATCGTGGACGCGGGCGTGGGCACGGCGTCCGACGCGGCCATCGCCATGGAGCTGGGCGTGGAGGCGGTGCTGATGAACACCGCCATCGCCGGCGCGCAGGACCCGGTGCGCATGGCCGTGGCCATGAAGAAGGCGGTGGAGGCCGGCCGCGACGCGTACCTGGCGGGCCGCATCCCGCGAAAGGCCTACGGCTCCGCGTCCAGCCCGATTGAAGGGCTCGTCCACCACTGACGGCCGGGTGCGCACGGTGGTGCCTTCCCCCCTTCCCCGGCTCGTCGTCATCACCGACTGGCGCCTGCCGTCCGAACGGCTGAGGTGGGCGCTCGCCCGGGCGCTCGACGCCGGGCCCGAGGTGGCCGTCCAGCACCGCCACCCCGAGGCCGCCGGGCGTCGCTTCCTTGAAGAGGCGCGGGAGCTGGCCGCGCTGTGCCTCCCGCGTGGCAACCCGCTCTTCATCAACGGGCGGGTCGACGTGGCGCTGCTCGTCGGCGCCCATGTCCACCTCCCCGCCCATGGCCCTTCCCCCGTGGACGTCCGCCCACACCTTCCCGCCGGGAGGTGGATCAGCGCCGCCGTCCATGACGTGGCGGAGGCCCATGCGGCCCGAGGCGCGGACCTCGCCCTGGTGAGCCCGGTGTTCGCTCCCGGCTCCAAGCCAGGAGACACGCGGCCTCCCCTCGGGCCGGAGGGGTTCAGCGCCCTGGCCGCGACGTTGCCCTGCCCCGCGCTGGCCCTTGGCGGCATCACCCCCGCGCGCGCGGTGACGCTGCCAGACGCGGCGGGCTTCGCGGTCATCTCGTCCGTCCTGGAGGCCGACGATCCCACGGCGGCGGCGCGGAGCCTGCTGGCCGCGTGCGCCGGGCGGGCTATGCTGCGCGCCCCGTGAGCTCCATTCCCGCTGCCGCAGCGCTGCGCCCCCTCGCCATGGGGGAGATGATCGACCGTGCCGCCACCTTCTGGCGCTCCCACCTGAAGCCCCTCTTCCTGCTGAGCTTCGGCTTCACGCTGGTGAACTACATCATGACCAAGGCGACGCTGGTGATGGGCCAGCGGGTGGCGCCCCTGTTCTACATGGGGAACGCGGAGGCGCGCGCCCAGCTGGACCCGGCGGTCATGCTGCCGCAAGCGAGCATCACCATGGCGCTGTGGATGGGCCTGTTCCTGTTCCTCGTCTGGACGTACTGGCTGGCCACCGTGGCCGCGTCCCGCTACGTCCTCGCCTCCCAGATGGGAGAGCCGGTCCGCCCCGCGGAGGCCCTGCGCCGGAGCTTCTCGCGGCTGGGCACGCTGACCGGGGTGTATCTGCTGTCGCTCGGCTGGTCCACGCTGGTGACGGTGGCGCTCATGCTGCCCGGGCTCATCCTTGCGGTCATCGGCATCGCCGTCGGAGCGACCTCGGGCTCCAACACCCTGGCCGTCGTGCTGGGCGTGGCCGGTGCGTTGCTCGCGAGCCTGGGCCTGCTGGCCGCGGCGCTCTGGTACATGCTGCGCTTCCTGCTGGTGCCCCCGGTGCTGGCCATGGAGGACCTGGGCGCCTGGGAGACCTTCCGGCGCTCTGGTCAGCTCCTGTCGGGCCGCGTGGAGCCGGGCTTCATGGGACGGGTGATGGTGCGGGCGATGATTCTCTTCACCGTGGTGAGCCTCATCCTCATCTCCGTCCAGCTCGTCTCCGGGTTGCCGTCGTGGCTGGCGATGATGCCCTATGGCAGCCCCTTCGATCCGGGGACCATGGCCCGCACGCCGCAGCTGCTGTTGGTGCCCGTGGAGCTGCTGCAGACGGTGGCGCAGTCCTTCTTCACGCCCATCAACTTCGTCTTCTGCGCGCTCTTCTACCTGGACATGCGCGTGCGCCGCGAAGCCCTGGATTTGGAGCACCAGCTCAACGCGATGACGCCCGTCGTCTGACGGTGCCCCCTGGACTCCTCCGTGCCGAGCCTGCCCCTCCTCCTGCTGCTGGCCTCCCTGCCCTGCGCCGAGCGCGAGGACCTCGCCCTGGACCTGCGCGAGACGGCCGAACACCGCCCAGCCGGGTTCGCCGATGAAGTGAGCACGCTGGCAGCACGCCTGGGCGGAATCCCGCTGCCTCCCGCCCAGGACGGGGTCACCCCGCCCGAGCGCGCGGAGCAGCTCGCCCGCTTCCTGAAAGAGGCCTGTGACGTCCAGGCGCTGGCGAACAGCCCCAGCGCCGCCCCGCCCCCACCGACAGAGCCCGAGCGGCTGGAGACCATCCTCGACCGGCCCGAGTTCGCCCGCGCACGCCAGCGGCACGGCGATGCCTTGAAGCGCATCATGCGGGAGGTGACGGCGTGGCTGGAGGGCCTCTTCGAATCGAGGGAGGCCCAAGGCTTCGCGGTGGCCACGCGCGCGGTGATGCTGGGGCTGGCGCTTGCGCTCATCCTGTGGGGCGTGCTCCGGCTCCGCGCGAGGCGTGGACGGACGGCGGCTCGGGCCTCCGCCGCCTCCGGCGCAATCGCGGAGCCGCTGGTCCTGGGCTCTCCGGCGGAGCACCTGCGCAGGGCCCGAGCGGCGCTCTCCACCGATGCGCGCGAGGCCATCCGGGAAGGACTGCTGAGCCTGCTGTCCTCACTGGAGCAGCAACGGCTGGCCCGGCCAGACCGGGTGCGGACGAACCGTGAGCTGGCGGCGGAGTTGCCAGGCCGCGGCGCGCCCGCGACGCTGGTGCGCGAGGTGGAGCGGCTCATGGGCTGGTACGACCGGACCTTCTATTCGCTCGCGCCGGTGGCGCCGGAAGAAGCCGCCCGCTTCGTCACCGAAGTCGAATCGCTGAACGGAACCCTGGCGACGGAGGGCGCGCGGTGACGAACACCCGGGCCATCGTCTTCTTCGGAGTGCTCATCGCGCTGGCCCTGGCGGTGGGCCTGTCCACGCGCACGGACGCACCCGACTCGCCGGTGCCCACCGTGGAGAACACGGCGCCGCAGGGGGCTCGCGCGCTCTATCTGTACCTCCGCGAAGGGGGCCGGGCCGTGGACACGCAGCTTTCGCCGCTCGAAGCCCTTCCCCCTGGCACGCGAACCCTGGTGCTGGCGGCGCCCGAGGGCCGGGCCGTGTCGCCGGAAGAAGTCACCGAGCTGGAGCGCTTCGTCACGGAGGGCGGGACGCTCGTGTACCTGTCGCCCCGCGAGCTGGGGCAACATCAGGCCGCGCTCGAGGCGTGGCTGCATCTGGAGTCCGGGCTGATGATGCCCGCGAGCAGCCGCGGCCTGGACTCGACGTTGTCCGACGTGGGCGGGACCACCGTGGATGTGTGGCTGCCCGTGGGCCCCCTGCACGGACTCTCCCGGCTTCGAGTCTCCCAGGACCGGGGCCTGCGCATGGACCACGAAGACGCCGTGCCCGTCGCCGGCCTGGGCGGCGCGGTGGCGGTGTGGCGCAGGGCCGTGGGCAAGGGCGAGGTGTACGTGCTGGCCGGTTCGGACCTGCTGGAGAACCGGCGCCTGGAGCTGCTGGACAACCTGCGCTTCTGGGAAGCGCTGGCCGCCCGCGGGCCCCTGCTGTTCGACGAGTACCACCACCAGCTCGCGCCGCCGCCCCCCTTCTCCCGCGGCATCTGGGTCTTCGCGGCGCAGGTGCTGGCGGTGGGACTGCTCTACGTCGTGGCGCGAGGCACACGCTTCGGCGCCCCGCGCCCGCTGCGCGTGGAGCGGCACCGGTCCGCGCTGGAGTACGTGCGCAGCATGGGCTGGCTCATGCGCCGCGCGAAGGTGGAGAAGGAGCTGCTGCCGGAGTTGGACCAGGCCCTGCGCCAGCAACTGCAGGAGCGACTGGGCATCCCCCTGAGCCTGTCGGACGCGGACGCCGCGCGCCTGATGGAACAGGACGGAGGCGTCCAGGCCACCGAGTACCTGGAGGCGAAGGCCGACCTCACGCGAACCCACGCGCAGCCCACCGTGGCACCGGCGGACTACGCGCGGGTGGCCCGCCGCTACGCCCACCTGGAGCGGGCGCTGGCGGGCCGCGAAGCCCGCGCCTAGGCGGGCGGAACGTCAGAGCTCCTTGCCGTCCGCCATGAGCGCCGCGCCAACATGGTGGCGAATCTCGTCCACGCGCGCGTCCCAGCTCTCGTTGAAGATGCGCTCGGCGCGCTCGCGGTTCGGACCGGGCTTGTCCGCCAGGCACTCGTCCACCTTGCGCACGAAGTCCTCGGTGTCCTTCGCAATCTTGCAGAGCCCCACCTTGCGCACCTCCGGCAGGTCCGTGGACACCACGGGCAGGCCGGACGCCAGGTACTCACGCACCTTGAGCGGGTTGGCGTTGAGCGTCAGCTCGCTGACCTTGAACGGCATCAGCGCCACGTCGAACGCCTTGCTGTAGCCGGGCAGGTCCGCGTACGGCTTGCGGCCCAGCATGTGGATGTTCGGCTCGGCGCGCAGCGCGGAGTCGTCACAGTCCGGCGTCGTCTTGCCGATGATGACCACCGAGCCCTCCGGGTGGGCGCGGGCCGTGGCGATGAGGGCCTCCTGGTCCACCCAGTCCGCCACCAGCCCGAAGAAGCCGATGATGGGCTTGGGCAGACGGGCGATGTCCGGGGGAATCGTCGTGGCCGGGTCGCACGCCTTCACGAAGTGGGTGAAGTCGGTGCCATGCCGCACCAGCACCGTGCGCGGATTGACGCGGGCCTTGTTCTCACGCAGCCGCTCCGCGGAGGTGATGCAGAGGTCGGCGCGCTTGAGCAGCCGCTCCTCCAGCTCCGCGATGTGGCGGCCGTTGGTGTCGCTGAAGGCGGAGAACTCGTCCACGCAGTGGTAGATGACGAACTCCTCGCCCAGCGTGCCAGACACCGGCGCGGACGCGGGCAGGAAGCTCCAGGAGATGGGCTTCTGGAAGCCCAGCTGCTTCATCGCCCGCAGCACCTGGAGCCGCAGCAAGCGCCGGTTGGCGCCACGCACCAGCTCCGAGCCATAGAAGGGAATGGCCAGCGGCGACAGGACGTGGATGTTGGGCTCCACCTCGCGGACGCCTTCGGTGAAGCGGCCCAGCTTGTCGAAGATGCGCTTCACGTCATGCGCGTTGGCCTTCGGCGCGCGGTTGCCAATGCTGTTCACCCAGAGGACGCGGTTCTCCCGGGAGAGAATCCGCATGATGTGGACCTTCGACAGCGGATCCCCATCCCAGTCGTTGGAGAACACCACCAGGTCACGTCCGCGCAGCGTCCTGCGCGCGAGGTCCAGCTCATCACTGCGCCGCATGTCTCGTCTCCCCCAGGCCTGAACCTTGTTCGTGTGACGACTTCAAAGCGTTGTTGGAGGACAGCTCCCCGTACAGCGCGAGCAGCTCCGGCCCCGCATCCACCTGGGGCACATGCATGGGCCCTGCCGCCACGGCCTCGCGAATCACCCGCGCCAGCTCCCCGGCATTGCCCGCGGCGAACACGCGGGTGGGCTCGGGCCGGCCACAGACATCACTGGCCACGCAGGGCACGCCCAGCGTCAGCGCCTCCCTCACGGAGATGGAGTCTCCGTCATGGGTGGTGGGCCGCACGAAAGCGTCGCTGCGCGCGATGAGCCCCAGCGCAGCGGAGTGCTCGAGCTCCCCCAGCACCTCCAAATGGCCCGCCACGCGCGCCTCACGGACGTCGCGGATGAACGCCTCGGACTCCAGGCCCGGACCGAAGAGCGCCAGCCCCACGTCCGGCCACGTCCGCGCCAGCTCGCGCAAGGCCCGGAACATCAGCGTGCGTCCGTAGACGGGCGATGGATGGTGCGCCATGGACAGCAGCACCCGCCGCCGGGAGCGCGCGGCCTCCACCGCGGAGGGAACGGGCCCCGGCCGCACCTGCGAGGCGCAGAAGGCCGGGAGCACGTCAATCTTCTCCTCTGGCACGCCGCAGCCCACCAGCGCGGACCGCACGGGTTCGGACACGGCGACCACCCGCGCGTAGCCCGCCAGCGCCACGCGCGCGAGGCTCCGCCGCGTGCTGGACGCGGCGAGGTAGTCCGGCAGCAGCCCGGAGTGGAGGGTGATGACCCGGGGAGACCTCGGCCCGGGCAGGCCCCCCACCATCCCCGCCAGCACCCAGGACTTCGGGTTGTTGCCGCTGGTGTGGAGGTGAATCGTCCACCCGGTGGCGACGTGCCGCGCGAGCCGCAGGGCGAGCGGAGCGGCGCCGCGAGCCGGGATGACGTCCGGAGCCGGCCGGCCACCCTTCCCGATATCGAGCACCTTCACGTCGACCCCGCGGCCGCGCAGGGAGCCATGAAGCTGTTGAACATGAACCGCGACGCCGCCATGCGGCGGCGGGTAGTCCCCAACGAGGAGCACGCGCATCGATGTGGCTCCCGCGGACTACTGGCGCAGCGTGGAAGACGACGGCACCGCCACCAGCGGCACGCGGGGAGGCTCCTGCCCCATCTCCCGCTGATACGTCCCTATCGGATCCGGGTCCTGCCGGATGACCCTCGCGGGCACCCCCGCCACCACCGTGCCCGGCGCCACGTCCTTCACCACCACCGCGTTGGCGCCAATGACGGCGAAGTCCCCGATGCGGATGTTGCCCAGGATCTTCGCGCCCGCGCCCATGCGCACGTAGTCACCGATGACGGGAGCGCCCTCGATGCCCGAGCGCCCGCCAATGGTCACCTGCTGCGAGATGAGACAGTGGCGTCCAATCCGCGCGGCCCTGTGGATGACCACGCCGATGCCGCCGTAGCCCAGCTGCGTCCCCTCGCCGATCTCCGCGTCCTCGGGGATGTGCGAGCTGTGCAGATAGTAGATGGCCTTGCGCAGCACGGCTGGCAGCAGGGGAACCCCCCGCTTCTTCAGCCCGCGCGCGAGCCGGTAGAACGTCATCGCGTCGACACCCATCACGCCTCCCAAACCCCGTGTTCCGACACGCACCAAACTAAGTACCCCCCCGCGGGGAGGGAAGTGCCCTACCCCGCCCTTCGCGCCCGCAGCCCCGCGATCAGGCTGAGCGGCCTCACCCCCGTGAAGTGCAGCACCACCAGGTATCCGGTGAAGAACAGCGTCCCGGCCACCGCCAGCGGCAGCACGCGCCACAAGAAGCCCGTGGGCAGGTGCGCCCAGGCCCCGTGGGCACCGGCCCGCAGGACGAACACCGCCGCCGCCGCCGCGCACGCCGCCAGCGTCGCCTTGCCCAGCGACTGCCAGGGAATCACATCCGCCACACTCAGCTTCCGCGCCGGCGTGGACAGCGCCGCGGGCACCCGGGCCAGCAGCATGGCCTTGCCCACCACCTCCGCCACCGCCCACGAGCCGATGCCGCCCATGAGCCCGAAGTGCTTCACACCCAGCCACACCAGCGGCACCGTCACCGCCGCCTTCACCGCGTAGGACGCGAAGATGGCCCGCGTCTGCCCCCGGGCGCGCAGCGTCCCGTCCATGGGGAGGATGGAGAGCACCACGCCCAGCACGCTGATGCGGAAGACGGGCACCGCGGGCAGGAACTTCTCACCGAACATCGCCCCGATGAACTCCGGCGCCGCCGAGAAGAGGAACGCAGCGAAGGGCAGGAAGAAGTAGGCCAGCTTCCCGGCCGCTTCACGGAAGGCCTCCACGCCTTCCTCCAGGCGGCCCTCGCGCTCCAGCTCGCCCAGCCGCACCATCAGCACCTCGCTGGTGGGCGTGTACAGCAGGTCCACCACCGGCAGCTGGAAGCAGCCAACGCGGTAGAGCGCGTACAGCGCCGGCGCCACCGCGCCCGCCACCGCGTACAGGTGCGCGTTCTGTTGGGGGATGGCCAACAGCATGGCCGCGCCGAACGGCGCCGCGTAGGTCAACTGCTCGCGGAAGCGCTGGCCATCCACCAAGGGCCCGGCGGCACCGCGCAGCGACACCACCCACGTCGCCAGGTAGCGAAGCGCCGCGAAGGCCGCCACCGCCATCATCATTCCGTAGAGCGAGGCCCCCAGGAGCGGCGGCACCACCATCACCGAGGCCCGCACCGCGTCCGACACCAGATACACCACCGCGGACGCCTTCGTGCGGCCCTGCGAGGTGAGGGACACCTCCAGCGGGAAGCTCCCCAGCAGGAAGGCGGTGTACGCGGCCAGGGGCAGGCGGTACTCGGCCAGCGCGGGGTTGGAGAACCAACCCGCCACATACCCGAGCAGCGCCCACACCGCGCCCGCGCCCACCAGGCCCATGGCGGACATGAACAGCAGCGTCTGTCCCAGGAAGGGCCGCTTCGCTGCCGTGCGAGGCAGGAAGTAGTAGAGGCTCTGCACCACGCCGAACGGCAGGACGTAGTAGAGCGTCGTGGCGATGAGGAACAGCTGGTAGTACGTCCCGTAGTCGTCCAGGTTCAGCACCCGGGCGAGCACGAGGGGAATGGACAGCGTCAGCCCGGCGGTGAACAGCCGGGCCAACACCAACGGGCCGGCGCGCCCGAGGAACGAGCCCCCGGACGCGGCCGACGTGGAACTTCCGCTCACGGAGCCTCCTGGAGGGTCGTGGCGGTCTCCGGACCCACCACGATTTCGTTACTGTTCGCTGGGTTGGGGCTCACCCGCGCCGGGGCACTGCTCAACTGGTTTCCCCCGGCGGGGGCACTGATGAAATGGGGGCGCTTCCCCGGCACCGGGCTGCTCATGCCCAGCACCCCGAAGCAGTCGTCCAACTGGCAGCCGGTGAGCGACGACGAGTAGTCGCCGAGCATGCCCAGGCTGAAGTTCTCCCACAGCACCTTGCGCTTGAGGGTGAACGGGTCGCCGCCGATGCGGTTGGGCATGTCCTCCGTGGTGACACCGGAACGGAAGCCGTTGGCCGACAGCACGCGGATGACCTCGTCCGAGTACCAGCCGTTGCAGTAGGCGAAGTCGCGCACGGTGATGCCCACCTCGCGCTCGATGGCGCGCTTGGACTCCAGGATTTCGCGCTCCACGACTTCCTGCGGCTCCAGCGTCAGCACCGTGTGGCCCAGCGTGTGCGCGCCGAACTCGAAGCCGTCGCGCGCCATGCGGCGCACCTCGTCCCAGTTCATGACGTCGCCCTGCTCCGGCACCAGGTCCGCGCCGCCGCCGAGCTGCTGCTCCAGCGCGTCGATGATCTCCGTCAGCACGCGCGTGGGGTGCTCGCCGATGAAGTCGTCCAGCGACGCCGACACCGTCTTCTGTCCAGAGAGGATGGGCCCCAGCAGCTGCAGCGCGGGCGCGGGCAGCGAGTCATAGAACGGCCGGAAGCGGCGCTCCTGGACCCGGCGAAGCAGGTGGAACAGCCGGTCGTGGTTGAAGCGCTTGTCGGTGTTGATGAACGCCGTGGGCAGATAGGTGATGGCCGGAACGCCCATCTCCTTGAGCACCGGATAGGCATGCCGGTAGACGTCCCGGTAACCATCGTCGAACGTCACGACGCACAGGTCCTTCTTCGCCACCCGGCGGCCATGCATGACGTCCACCGCGTCACCGATGGAGGCCAGCTCGAAGCCCGCCGCGTGCGCCTCCTCCAGATGCCGGCGGAAGGTCTCCTGGGAGATGAGCAGCCCGGGAATCGAGCGCTGCAGCTCCCCGGTGAAGTCGCTCACCACGCGGTGGTAGCTCACGATGAGGATGCGCCTCCCGCCGGACTGGGAGCGCCGATACGCGGCCATCGCCCGCCGCATCCCGCTGTAGTGGATCATCCCCGCCGCCGCCGCCTTGACCGCTCTTCGCAACACCTTACCCGTCGCCATTCACGCCCTCCGCGCGGACCTGCTGCGTCCGCCTCGCATGCCCGCGCACCGTTGCAGGGGAGGTGCCAGGAGGTTGGGCACTCAGGGCCGGGCAGTCGAGAGGGCCGTCCGGCCGAACGGCTCGCCTGGTGAGCAGTGGACGTTCCCCTCCGTGGAACCCTGGAGGCCCCCGGCGGGCACCTGCGACCACATGGGGAGGAAATCCTTTCCTCCCCCCAGGCTCGCCCTTTCTCCGTCCAGGCCACCACCTTGGGTTTCACTGGTGGACGTTCTGGTTTCCGGATACGAACGCCCCCGCCGATGCCTCCCCTCTCCGCCGCCCCCGCGCTTGCCCTGCATGACGTCAGCAAGCGGTATGGCCGCCGGTGGGCCCTGGCGCGTCTCACGTACGCGCTCCCCGCTGGACGCTCGCTGCTGCTCACCGGCCACAACGGCTCCGGGAAGACGACCCTGCTGCGCCTGCTGGCCACCGCCCTGAGCCCCACCGCGGGCCGGGTGGAGGTGCTCGGTCGCGACGCGGTGGTGGAGCGCGACGCGGTGCGCCGTGACGTGGCGCTGCTGTCGCACGCCAGCTTCCTCTATGAGGACCTCACCGCGCACCAGAACCTCACGGTGCTGGCCCGGCTCCTGGGGCTGCCCTCGCCCGCGGACGCCGCCAACGCGGAGCTGACCCGGGTGGGGCTCAACCGCCGCTCCGACAGCCCGGTCCGCGGCTTCAGCGCCGGCATGCGCAAGCGCCTGGCCATTGCCCGCCTGCTGCTCAAGGCGCCGTCCATCGCGCTGCTCGACGAGCCCTTCGGCGAGCTGGACCCCGCGGGCATCCGCGACATGGAGGCCATCATCGCCCAGCTCAAGGCCAGCGGCGCCACCGTCATCCTGGCCACCCACCTCGTCGAGCAAGGCCTGACGCTGTGTGAAGAGCGGCTTCACCTGCAGGAAGGCCGGGCGGTGGCGGCATGAGCGCCTCGCGTCCCCGCCCCATCGGCCTGTTGACGGCGACCCTGGCGCTGCTGCGCAAGGACCTGCTCATCGAGTGGCGCACCCGCGCGCGCCTCAACGCCATCATCTTCTTCGCGCTGGCCACGCTGCTGATGTTCTCCTTCGCGCTGGGCCCCGACACGAAGCTGCTGGAGAAGAACGCCGGCGGCTACTTCTGGCTGGCCATCCTCTTCGCCAACGTGCTCGCCCTGGGCGAGTCGTTCCGCGTCGAGTCGGAGAACGCTTGCATGGACGGCATCCGGCTGGCGCCCGCGGATGCCCGCGCCATCTTTCTGTCCAAGGCCCTGGGCAACACCCTGCTGCTGACGGCCCTGGGCGCCCTGCTGGTGCCCGTCATGGTGGCCCTGTACGGGGTGCGCATCGTCACCAGCGTGGTGGACCTGGGGCTCATCCTCCTGCTCGGCAGCTTGGCCTTGAGCGCCCCCGGGACCGTCTACGCCGCGATTTCGAGCAATGCCCGGGCACGGGATGTGCTCCTGCCTTTGCTA
Organism: Myxococcus sp. AM010; assembly: GCF_013372585.1. Taxonomy (NCBI): domain Bacteria; kingdom Pseudomonadati; phylum Myxococcota; class Myxococcia; order Myxococcales; family Myxococcaceae; genus Myxococcus; species Myxococcus sp. AM010. The sequence continues at coordinate 13,222 of NZ_JABXEO010000057.1, read as the reverse complement.
TTGTTCCCGCTGGTCATCCCCGCCCTCCTCTCCGCGGCCAAGGCGACCACGCTCGTACTTCAGGGAGACCCCATGAATCAGTTTGGCTCATGGCTGGGGCTTTTAGGCGGATTCAATCTGATTTATTGGGGCGTAGGCTTCTTGCTGTTCCCGCGGATCATCGAGGACTGACGGATGGGAAAGTTCATCAAGTGGGGCCTGCCGGCGCTGGCGCTGGTCGTTCTCGCCGCGGGGTGGTGGCTGGGACTGGCGTGGGCACCGCCGGACCGTGAGATGGGCGACGTGCAGCGCATCATGTACGTCCACGTCCCGCTCCAGTGGGTGGCCATGGTGGCCATGGCCATCAACTTCGTGGTGGCCATCGGCTACCTCATGAAGGCGAGTTGGAAGCTGGATGCCACCGCGGAGGCCTCCGCGGAGATTGGCCTGGTGCTGGGCACCGCGGGGATGATCACCGGCGCCATCTGGGGCCGGCCGACCTGGGGCGTCTACTGGTCGTGGGATCCGCGCTTGACCTCGCAGGCCATCATGCTGGTGACGTACACCGGTTACCTGGTGCTGCGGCGCTTCGTGGAGGACCCGGAGAAGCGCGCGACCTGGAGCGCGGTGGTGGCCATCATCGGCGCCATCAACCTGCCCATCGTCTGGTTCTCCGTGCGGTGGTGGCGCAGCCTGCACCAGGTGCAGTCCACGCCGAAGACGGTGGACCCGGAGATGACGCTGGCCCTGCGCGTGTCGGCGTTCGGCATGCTGTTCCTCACGCTCTGGTTCCTGGTGCAGCGCTACCGCCAGGCCCTGGCGGAGCGCCAGGCGGAGGTGGCCCTGCCGGACGCGCTGCCGTCGGACCTCGCCGCCGCGGGTGGCGCCAACTCCTCGAGGGTGGCCTGACCATGATGACGCTTTCCACGCAGTGGCTGTGGCTCCTCGCGGCGGCGCCCGGACAGGTCGGCAGCGGCCGCATCGTCGGCGGCTGGGGCTATGTCTGGGCCTGCTACGGCATTACAGTCGCCATGCTCGTTCTCTACGCTGTGTCCCTGTGGGTTCGTCGGCCCAAGGCACTTACCGACGCCAAGGAGTGAGTCGCCATGTCCCCCGTCGCTCGCAACCGTCTGATTGCCCTGGGGGCCCTGCTCGTCGCGGGGGCTGGCCTGGGATTCGTGGCCTTCGGCAACATCGGCGAGAACCTCGTCTACTACTGGAGCCCGTCGGAGATGCTGGGCCAGGGTGACAAGGCGTACTCGGCCACCATCCGCCTGGGCGGCGTGGTGGAGCCGGGCAGCATCCAGTGGAACGCCGAGCACACCACCCTGCACTTCCGCGTGGCGGATGACGTCAAGGAGGGCGCGCCCAGCGTGCTGGTGCGCTCCACGGAGACGCCGCCGCAGATGTTCCGCGACAAGATTGGCGTCGTCGTGGAGGGCACCTACGACAAGTCCGGCGTCTTCAGCTCCAACCGGCTGATGGTGAACCACTCCAACGAGTACCGCGCCCCCAAGGAGGGTGAGGATCCTCGTCAGTGGCAGGAGACGCTCTCCGACGCCACCACCGCGATGGGTGCGAAGTGAACGGAACCGTGGGCTACGGCCTGGTGCTCGGGGGGCTCGCGTTCGCGGCCTTCGGCGCGCTCGTGGGCCTGGTGAGCGGCCTGCGCCGCAGTGACGCGGGCTTCCCGTGGGTGCTGCGCGCGGTGTGGGGCTTCGCCGCCTGCATGGTGGGCGCCAACCTGGTGATGGTCCACGCGCTCGTCACGCACGACTTCAGCGTGCGCTACGTGGCGCAGGTGGGCAGCCGGGCCACGCCGCTGGTCTACACCATCGTCTCGCTGTGGAGCGCCCTGGAGGGGTCCATCCTCTTCTGGGGCTTCATCATGGGCGGCTATATCGCCGCCTTCGCCTTCATCCACCGTAAGGAGCACGCGCGCTACATGCAGCTGGCGCTGGGCACCATGCTGGCGGTGGGCGTCTTCTTCGCCTTCCTCATCGCGGGCCCGGCCAACCCCTGGGGCGCGGTGTCCCCGGTGCCGGCGGATGGCCCCGGCCCCAACCCGCTGCTCCAGAACCACATCCTGATGATCATCCACCCGCCCATGCTGTACCTGGGCTACGTGGGAATGACGGTGCCCTTCGGCGTCGCGGTGGCGGGCCTGCTGCGCGGCGAGATTGGCGAAGCGTGGATGGCGCCCCTGCGGCGCTGGACGCTGGTGGCGTGGCTCTTCCTGTCCATTGGCATCATCCTGGGCGCCTGGTGGGCCTATGCCGTGCTGGGCTGGGGCGGCTACTGGGCGTGGGATCCGGTGGAGAACGCGTCCTTCCTGCCCTGGCTGACGGCGACGGCGTTCATGCACTCCACCATGGTGCAGGAGCGCAAGCGGATGCTGAAGCTGTGGACGCTCAGCCTCGCGCTCGCGTCCTTCGTGCTCACCATCCTGGGCACGTTCATGACGCGCTCGGGCATCTTCAACTCGGTGCACTCCTTCACCCAGTCCGACATCGGGCCCACGTTCCTGGTGTTCCTGGGCGTGCTGCTGGTGCTGTGCGTGGGCCTGCTGGCGGTGCGCGGTCCGCTGCTGGTGCCGGAAGGCCAGCTGGCCTCGCCGCTGTCCCGCGAGGCGAGCATCCTGGTGAACAACCTGGTGTTCGTCGCCATCACCTTCACGGTGCTGCTGGGCACGCTGTATCCGCTCATCTCCGAGGCGGTGCGCGGCGTGCGCGTGAGCGTGGGTGAGCCGTACTTCAACAAGATGGCGGTGCCGGGCGGCATCGCGGTGCTCTTCCTGATGGGCGTGGGCCCGGTGCTCCCCTGGGGCAAGCCGGATCCCGCCACGCTGCGCCGACAGTTCATCATCCCCTCCGTCGTGGGGCTGGTGGTGACGGCGGCGTGCTTCGCGGCGGGCCTGCGCGGCGTGTACCCGCTGATGACCTTCGGGCTGGCGGGCTTCGTCACCGTCGTCACCCTGCGGGAGCTGGTGGCGCCGGTGCGGGTGCGCATGGCCGAGCGCAAGGAAGGCCTCGTCGCCGCGCTGACGACCAGCGCGCTGAAGGCCCAGCGCCGCTTCGGCGGCTACGTGGTGCACCTGGGCATCGTGCTCATCATCGTCGCGGTGGCCGCGTCCTCCGCGTACGTGAAGCACACCTCCGGCACGCTGAAGAAGGGGCAGGTCATCGAGCTGGGCGGCTACCAGATGAAGTACCTGGGCCTGGTCAGCGGCGAGGAGCCCCACCGCACCTACGTGGCGGCGCGCGTGGAGGTGACGTCCCCGGGCGGCAAGGTGTCCGAGCTGAAGCCGCGGCTCAACTACTACGAGCGCAGCACGGACCCCATTGGCACCCCCGGTGTCCGGGAGACGCCGGGCGAGGACCTCTACGTGTCGCTGATGGCCTTCTCCGAACAGGCCGGCACGGCGAGCATCAACATCTGGGTCTTCCCGCTCGTCGGATGGATCTGGTGGAGCATCCCCCTGCTGGTGCTGGGCACGCTCATCTCGCTGTGGCCGCGCCGGAAGGCCGCCGTGGCCATGGCGGGCGCGCCGGCGGTGGGTGCGTCCCCGCTCACGGGTGGTGACGCCGAGCGAGGGGCCGCCTGATGAAGGGCTGGCGCTACACGCTGGGCTTCGTGGTCCTCTGCGCGGGCCTGCTCTTCGTGTTGTTCAAGGGCTTCGGGCGCAACCCGCACGAGGTCCCCTTCATGATGAAGGGCAAGCCGGCCCCGGACTTCGCGCTGCGCGCGCTGGACAGCGGTGAGAAGGTGAGCCTGGCGGACCTGAAGGGCCGGCCGGTGGTCATCAACTTCTGGGCGTCGTGGTGCAGCCCGTGCCGCGTCGAACACCCCGTGCTGGAGTGGGGCGCGCGGCAGTACGGCTCGCAGGCGGTGTTCCTGGGCGTGGTGTTCCAGGACACCGATGACAACGCGCGCGGCTTCCTCCAGCAGCACGGCGCCAGCTACCCGCAGCTGGTGGACCCGCGCTCGCGGATGGCGCTGGACTACGGCGTGGCGGGCGTGCCGGAGACGTACTTCATCGACCCCAACGGCGTCATCCGGGGCAAGCATGTGGGCCCTATCGACCCACAGACGCTGGCCCTGCGCATCCAGGAGCTGTCCACGCCCTCCGCCCCCGCCGAGGCCGCTCGGAAGTAGCCCCTGTCGTCCCAACGAGGTGGCGGTATGCGGTGCCAGGAGTGTGGTGAAGACTCCAATTCCCGGTTGCGGTACTGCGAGAACTGCGGGGCGACCATGCCCGAGCCGCCCAAGGGAACGGGGGCCCGGCCCTCGCTCCGCGCCTCGCGGCCCCAGCGCAACCTGGAGGAGCCCGCATACGCGGCGGACATCCTCGACGAGGCGGATGAGCACTCGCGGCCCTACGTCGCGAGCGACGCGCCCGAGCGTCCGCCCGAGGACCAGACGGACCCGGGCCAGTCCGCCCCGCCCTATGATGGACCGAAGTGGCTGGCGCACGTGCCGGCCCACTCGCCCACGGTGCTGGGGGTCATCGTGGTGGGCTGCGCCGTCGTCCTGTCCGCCCTGCTCTCCTCCGGCGGCGTGGGCCTCCTCGGGTCGCTGCTGGCGGTGGTGAGTGGCACGGTGCTGTGCGCACGCGAGCTGCGCGCCGCGGAGCAGTCCCCTGGCTTCACCGAGCGGATGCCCGCAGTGCTGATGACGCCGGAGGCCGCCGCCACCACCACCGCCGTGCTGGTGGCGCTGGCGCTGCGCTCGCTCAGCCTGGGCGTGCTGCCGCTCCTGATGGTGGCGGGTGTGGGGCTGGTGGCCCATGACCAGTACCGCAAGGTCATCGCGGGAGCGGACGGCGTGGGCGCGTACTTCGAGCCCCGCCAGCTCCTGGCGATGCCGCGGCTGGTGGGCCTGGGCGGCGTGGCGGTGTGCCTGCTGGCGCTGTTCGCGCCGTGGGGCACGGTGAACCTGAACCTGGACGTCGTGCCGGGCAACGCGCCGGTGCCCCAGGGCCCGCCCGAGCTGCGCGTCATCGCCACGCAGCGGCCCACCGACGACATGCTCTACAGCTACGGCGGCGGCGTCACCCACCTGCGGGGCTGGGACTTGCCGGCGTCGGTGGTGGTGGAGCTGGCGCTGCTGGCCGTGCTCGCCCTGCTGGCGCTGCGCCCGGAGGTGGAGCGCCCGTCCTGGACGCGCTACCTGCCCGCGGGCGCGGTGGCCCTGGCGCTCGCCTTCGCCGGGCTCAACATGCGCCTGCTCCCCGGGCCCTTCGTCTTCGTCTTCGGCCTGGGCGCGGTGGGCTTCGTCGCCGTGCAGCACCTGCGCGCGGCTCGCGCCGCGGAGCTGGCCCCGCGGTACGACGAATCCGAAGATGAAACCGAAGAGGTGGGCTGAGCCGGTTCAGCCCGCGAAGGGCACCGGCGCGACGCCGCGGACGCCCGGTGTCAGCTCGAAGAGCCCACCGGCCAGCGGCTGGGCCTCGAGCTCGTCCTCGCTGAGCCCGTCTCTCCCGGTGGTGACGAACAGCCGGTCCAACGCATCCCCGGCGAAGGCGACACTGGTCGTCTTCGCCACGGGCAGCCGGTACTCGGCCAGCCACGCGCCTTCCGGGGAGAAGCGGCGCACGCAGCCGCCTCCGTAGAAGGCAATCCACAAGCCGCCCTCCGCGTCGACCGTCATCCCGTCGGGGAAGCCGTGGGGCGCGTCGAAGCGGAGGAACTCCCGGCGACGGGAGGCCGCGCCGTCCGGGCTCAGCGCGAAGGCGTAGGTGACGCGCCTGGGCGAGTCGTTCACATAGAGAGTCCGCCCATCGGGGCTGAAGGCCGGGCCGTTCGTCACCGTATAGCCCTCGTCGATTCGAGCGAGGTGCCCCTGGGCGTCAAACCGGTAGAGCCCGCCGGTGGGCGCCTGCTCGTGGTCATCCATGGTGCCCACCCAGAAGCGGCCCTGCGGGTCCACCTTCCCGTCATTGCAGCGGTTGTGGGGGCGCTCAGGCTCCGGGTCCAGAAGCCGCTCCAGACGCGCGCTCCGGGGCTCGTAGAAGGCCAGGCCCCGCTCCGTCCCCGCGATGAAGCCTCCACTCCGCCGGGGCGCGAGCGAGGCGATACGCATTGGAGTGTCCCAGCTCGCCTGCGCACCGCCCTGGAGCTCCAGCCGGTGCACCTTTCGGCCCGGGATGTCGAGCCAGTAGAGCGCGCCCTCCTTGGCCATCCAGAAGGGGCCCTCGCCGAGCACGGCCCGTGCGGGCCAGATGCACCTGGCTTCGTCGTGCCTGACAACGTCCGCGGTGCGCATGCGTGGCGCCTCCAAGAAAGCGAGAGACAACGTCCGTGGCAAAGTTAGCCACGCCGCACGCGCCGGGCATGCACGCGGCGGCGGACGCGGCCTCGCCCGGCTGGCCATGCCTTGCGTCCTCTGACTGACCCACCAGGTTGAGGTCCGTTAACCCGACGCACAGAACAGGGTTATCCCAGAACTTCCGGTGATGGAGGGCGCTCCGGGTTCCCGTACCTTGGGCACGCCTTCAACGACGTGCAGACACCATCGCGAATCCAGGCACGGGGGGAGCGCGGCATGGTCAGTCCGAGGACGGCACCAGTCCGGACAGGAAACACCAGTACCTTCATCCTGAAGCAGCGCAGGCTGCATCTGGTCCTGGTGGATCCACAGGAAGTGCCCTACGTGGATACGGAATACGTGCTCACGGTCGGCCGCACCGAGCACTGTGGAAGGACCGCGGCGGATGGCTCGCTGAGCCACGAAGTGCCGGGCCTCGCCGCGGGGGAGCTGCTGGTGAAGCTGTCCGGGCCGCCAGCGCCGCCGCCTGGCCGGAGCGCGCCGCCCGCCGCCCCCAAGGGCGTGCCACCGCCCTACCCGCCCACCGTCACCGAAGACGACTTTCCGGACACCGCGCCCGCCGCCGCGTCCGAGCCGGTGACGCTCCGCTGGGCGCTGCAGCTCCAGTCGCTCCCGGGCTTCGAGTCCGACGCACTCCGGGCCGCGCAGGAGCGGTTGCACAACCTGGGCTACGCCATCGACGGGGAGCGTGGGTCGCCCGGAGCATCGACAAAGTCCGCCGTGCGAGCGTTCCAGCGCCGCCATGGCCTGCCGGAAACGGGACAGCTCGCGGACATCACCCGCGAGCTCATCCGCCTGCACGACGCCTGAGGCTCCACCCATGGCACGCATCTCACTGACGGCCAGTGTCGCCCTCGCTGCGCCCGGAGGACGCAACCGCAACCGCCTCCGTCCCGCCAGCCATGGCGTCGCGGACTTCCGGCTCCGCAGTCCGGGAGGCCCCCAATCCCGCTGCCACCGCCCCGCGCCCTCCCCCGCGCTGGCGGGGGGGGATGACGGCTTCCACTTCGCGCCCGAAGTCGAGCCGGTGGAGCTGACGTGGCACCTGCTCAATACGGGCGGGCGGGTGCGCGCCGGAAAGCTGGAGCTCTTCACGCGCTACCGCAAGGCGCCGCTGTGGTCGCGTGAGCTGGGCGCCGAGGAGCTGCTCCAAGGCGAGCACCGGTGGAAATGGGATGGCCGCGTGCCCGAGTCGGAGACATTTCCGGATGGCGTCGTCACGGTGGAGCACTCGCCCTACAAGCTGAAGCTGACGCTCCAGGGCAGCGGACTGGCGCAGGCGCCCGTGGCGTGGACGTTCTTCCACGTCCTGGTGGCGGGCGTTGACCTGGAGCTGGGCGAGCCTCGGGTGCTCTCGCGACCACGCGACCGCGAGCTGACCCAATCGTTGAAGCGGCTCCCCGCGCCTGGCGAGAAGGCTGAACTCCGGCTGGTGGGGAACGTCTTCAAGACGAAGCCATCGGAGATGTTCGACGACACCGACCACCAACTGCACCGGAAGCACTGGGGCGGCGGACCGGAGCTTCCGCTGTTCGCCCGGGCGTGGCTGAAGGACTCGCGCGGCAACAGGGTGGATGCGCCCAAGGCCCTGGGCCGCGTGCGCTTCCTCTGGGACTGGGAGGACGAGACGGAGGCGCTCGAACACCATGCCCCCACGGCCCGTGCCTTCCTCAGGCATGCGCTGGACCGGCACTGTTCGACGTCACGACCCAAGGGCGACAACGCGCACCGGGACGTGGGTGGCAAGCGCGGCGCGCCGTCCTCGGCGGTGTTCCCCAGGCAGGCCGGCTACGCGCCCCAGGCCGAGCCCCGTGACGGCGCCTTCCCCTTCCGCGTCACGCCCTGCAACAAGCGCGGCTGGGCGGCCTACAGCCAGGCCTGGACCAAGGGCGCCTTCGCGGGTCGCACCGGCGTGGTGTTCCAGCCGTCCAGCATCGCGGGAGACGCCTGGCGCGTCACCGTGCAGCTCGCCTATGACCGCCGCAGGGACGGCGGCGTGGTGCTGGACGTGGACGATGATGGACCGCTACCCGCCGCCGTGCGCGCGTCCACCGGCGTCTTCGAGTCGTGGCGTGAGGTCCACCTCTCCCGTCTCTTGCGCAAGGACGCGGGCGCCTCCGGCTTCTCGCTCTCCACCGTGCAGGGCCATTTCGAGCAGGCCTTCCTGCGCCTGGAGGACCGCACGGGCGGGGGCTCGGGATGGAGCGCCGAGGACTACAACGCGCGCATCGCCGAGGCCGTGGCGGCGTCCCGGCACTGGGAGCTCCGGGCGGCCATCGACCCCGCGGTGGACCAGTACGCGGCGGGCGGCCACGCCGTCACCTTCCGCACTCACGCGGAGTTCCTGGCCGAGGTGCAGCGCGTGAAGCGCTGCGGCGATGCGGATCTCCCCCGGTGGCTGGCGCCCACGCGAGAGCGAAAGGTGCCCCTGCTGGAGGCGCGCGAGTACCACCGGCAGTGCAAGGACTGGGCAAAGACGCTGCTCACACGCGCGCTGGACTCGGCGCTGGGGACGGCCGCGGGCATCGCGCTGTTTCAGTTCTCCGGGCTCTACAACCTGGAGACGACGGTCGGCGGCATTCGCGTCAACGGCTTCGCGTCGGAGTTCCCCTCGCGGAAGAGGGACCGCTGCGCCGTCATCCAATGCGCCGCGCCGGGCAACTACCGAAACACCGTCAACACGCTGGAACAGACGCTGGCGCACGAAATCGGGCACCAGCTCTTCCTGCCGCATGCCCCCTTCCCCGTGCACCGCGAGATTGGCGGGGCCCAGGCGAAGCGCCACGACGTCGACGGGAAGGACTGCCTGATGGGCTACGACTTCGCGACGGAGCGGCGCTTCTGTGGGCTCTGTCTCCTGCGCCTGCGGGGATGGAATACCCGCGCCCTGGAACGCGACGGTGCCCGGAACGCGCGACCATGAGCGCCTCCATCCGCTCCGGGCCCTGGCTGCTCGTGCTGACCCTGTCGGCGGCGAACCCCGCTCCCACGCCATCCCAAGTCAAGACGACACCGTCCCCACCCTCTGGAGGTGCGCCCATGCGCATCCAACTCCGATTGTCCAAGGCGCAGCTCGTCACTTCAGAAGACCTGGACGTGCGCATCGCCCTGTCCAACGAGAGCGCCACGCCCCTGGAGTTCCCCGACCCCTTCCGGCACTCCGACCAATCCCTGACGTACACCGTCACAGGCCCCGAGTACCCGAAGGGCCATGCCGTCAATCACTACACGGTCATCGAGCGTGAGGGTACGCAGCCGCTCGGTGGCGTCGTCGCGCCCCAGGTCCGGCTGGGCTCGGGGCGCGTGCTCGAGTCCGTCGTGCCGCTCCAGGAATGGGTGCCCATCCGCCAGCCGGGTCGGTACCGCGTGACTGCGCGGCTCCAGGCGGCGGGAATCGACGCCGTGTCGGCCCCCATCGAATTCGAGGTCATGACAGGCCGGCCAGGGCCCGCCTCGGTGGGGGTGATGATGGGAGGAGGTCCCTATTCGGGCATGCGTGCCGTCTGGCTCCAGCACCTGGGAGGACACACGTTGCTGATGCAGGCCGTCTTCGTGGACGAGACGGACGAAGAAGGACGCGGCGTCAGCCGGAGGACGGCGCAGGCCCTGGGCACAGTGGAGCCGGAGGCCACAGACGCACTCTCCCCGTGGACGAACGACGCGCCGGGCGGCGAGGCTGTCACCTGGACGCTGTGGCGCCAAGGTGCCTCCATCCTTGCCCTCGCCCCCCCCGCGACGCCCCAGGCGCCGTTCCGCTTCGACCTGGAGGCGCCTCCCGCCCGGCTTGTCCGCCCACCGTTGGAGACACACGCTGGCGAGCTCTTCATCCCTCTCCTGGGGGCGGGAGCCCTGGACCTGCGCCTCATCCGCTTCCAGTCCAGCCAGGATGCCACCCACGTCACCCCGGGCAAGGAAGTGAGCCGGGTGAAGCTCGCCGCCACTCCCGTCGCGGCACGCGCCACGCTCCAGCCCGCCGCGGTGGGCAACGGCATCAGCATCATCCTGGTGAGCGAGGCCCCGGGCGGACTGGACATCCAGCACGTTCGCGCCACCCGCGCCGGGCGGCTGCGCCGGACGGCGAGCGCCTTCATCCGCGGACTGCGCGGACTGCCTGGCTCGGAGCCGGGCGTCTGGATTGACGAGGCGGGCCGCGTGCATGCGGCCCTGGTCGCCGCGTCGCTCAAGAATCCCAACCAGGTCGTCCTGGTGGAGGTGCGCTTCCGCTCCGACGGCCGGCTGGAAGCTCCCGCTCGACAGACGGCGCTGACGGAACTCCCAGCCGCCGCGCGCGCGGCCGTCGCACGGCACTGCCATCAGCCTCACTCAGACAGAGCAGGCGGCGTGAACTGGGCCATCCTTCTCGAGGACGGGCGGCTGGTCCACGCGGGCCAGCGGGAAGAGCCCGTCTCTACGACAAGGCCTGTCGCGGTGCCGCTGGAGCTGCTCGACATGCTCCAGGGCACCTTCATTCTCACGACAGACCCCGTGCTGGGCCCCACGTTTGAGTGGATTTGAGAAATATCTATTTCCGGCCGTTGAGAAACGCAGCGAAGACCGCCTGGGCTTCCGCGGACGCGATTCTCTCAATGAGATGTATTCCTTCACGCTGGAGCGCCGCGTCCACCTCGGCGCGAAGCGGCTCGCGCAGCAAGCGCTTGGTCAGGCGTAGCGCCTCCACGGGCTTCGCGGCCAGCGCCGAAGCGCGCTGAGACACCACCTCCGCGAGGCTGTTCTCTGGCACCACCTGATGGACGATGCGCGCCCGCAGCGCGGTGGCAGCATCGAAGGCGTCTCCAAACATCAGCAACTCCGACGCCAGCGACATCCCCGCCAGGCGAGGCAGCAGCACGCTAGAGGCCCCCTCCGGGCACAGCCCCAGGTTGACAAAAGGCATGCTGAACATCGCGCGAGCACTGGCCACCACGTAGTCACAGTGCAGCAGCATGGTCGTTCCAACGCCCACCGCCACACCGTCCACGCCCGCGACGACCGGCTTTTCGAGCCGGGAGAGGGCGCGCATGAAGCGCAGGAACGGATTGTCTTCGCCGCCGGGCGGCTTCTGGAGGAAGTCCTTGATGTCGTTGCCCGACGTGAAGTTGTCGCCCGCCCCCGTCAGGACGACCACCCGGACCTCTTCATTCTTGTCGGCGTCGATCAACACCTGCGCCGCGGCGTCATAGAGCTCGCCGCTGAAGGCGTTCTTCTTTTGCGGCCGGTTGAAGGTGAGCGTGAGGACCCCGGCTTCCAAGCGCGTCATTGATGTACCGGTCATGAGATCAAGGCCTCCAAACAAAGCAGATCACGATTTTCCGTTCCCTTGAACCATGACCGCCTGACATCAGTTGTCACAGAACCTCATGAGTCAGGTTGTCCTTCCCAACGGGACTGGAATCACTACACACAACCATCCCATTAGCCAACATCATATGCATATAAATAGTTTTCATGACAACGCCATGACATAAATCGCTTGAAACAAAATATACAGACTCCATATCAATACCGGTAAAACGAACCTTGCCAGGACAACCAGAGCCCATGACAACGCTCTCCGCAGAGCGCAAAGCGCTCCTTGCCGCTCGAAAATGGAAGGAGCGGGCCGAAACCCACGAGCGTCAGCGCAGAGAGCCCATTGCTATCATTGGCATGGCCTGCCGCTTTCCAGGCGGACAAGACACGGATGCCTTCTGGCAAATGATATGCGCCGGGTCCGACATGGTCCGGGAGGTGCCGGCGGACCGCTGGGATGTCGATGCCTTCTTTGATTCGAATCCCGAAGCGCCCGGAAAGATGACTACGCGCTACGGCGCATTCCTTGATCAAATTGACGGCTTCGACGCGGGCTTCTTCCAGATTTCCCCACGCGAGGCGTCCCGGATGGACCCGCAGCAGCGCCTGCTCTTGGAGGTCGCGGTCGAGGCGGTCTGCGACGCGGGGCTCGTGCGAAAGAGGCTGCTCAGGACGCGCACCGGCGTGTTCATGGGGATGATGTATGACGACTACGCGCGGATGCAGTCCGAGGATCCCGCGCGCATTGACGCGTACACCGCCTCCGGGGTCGGGGGCAGCTTCCTGTCAGGCAGGCTGTCCCACTTACTGGGGCTGATGGGGCCCAGCCTCACATTGGATACGGCGTGCTCGTCCTCGCTCGTGGCCGCGCACCTGGCCTGTCAGAGCATCCGTGCGGGGGACTGCGAGGCCGCCCTGGTGGGTGGAGTGAGCTTGATGCTCCAACCGCAGACGACCATCAGCCTGTCCAAGATTGGCGCCCAGTCACCGGATGGACGCATCAAGGCGTTCGACGCCGCGGCCAATGGCTACGTGCGAGGTGAGGGCTGCGGCGTCGTGGTGCTCAAGTCCTTGTCCAGGGCGCTCGAAGAGGGGGACCGGGTGCTCGCGGTGCTCCGGGGGACAGCGAGCAACCATGACGGCCCCAGCGGCGGAGTGACGGTGCCCAGCGGCAAGGCCCAGGAGGCCGTCCTTCGGCATGCGCTCGAGGCCGCCGGTGTCGAGCCGACGGAGGTCGGCTATCTCGAAGCGCACGGCACGGGCACGCCGCTGGGAGACCCTATCGAGATGGGCGCCATCGGCCGCGTCTATGGCGCCAACCGCGCGACCGACGACGCCCTGTGCGTCGGGTCGGTGAAGGCGAACATCGGCCACCTGGAGTCCGCGGCCGGAATGGCGAGCCTCACCAAGGGCATCCTCATCCTCCGCAACGGGAAGATACCGCCGCAGATCAACTTCGACGTACCGAGCCCGAAGATCGACTGGCGGCCTCCCATCCGGGTCTCCACGTCGCTCGCCGAGTTGCCCCGCGGAAAGGAGCAGGGCGTGGTCGCGGTGAGCTCGTTCGGCCTCAGCGGGAGCAACGCGCATCTGCTCCTCGGCGCGGCCCCCACCCCCGTCGACGTCC
>NZ_JABXEO010000056.1:0-58045 GCF_013372585.1 Myxococcus sp. AM010 | reverse complement strand
CCCCCTTTGACGCCCCACCCGGCCACTGCTCATCCAGGGCCGTGCAGCCATCACCGTCGCCGTTCCAGGCAAACGCACCGCGGAAGCCCCGGCCATCCGCGTGGATGGCGCCCGCGTTGTTCACCGCGCCCTGTGACAGGAAGGCCACCACGCCGCCCGTCGCCCCATCCCACGGCGCCGCCACGATGCTCCCCGCGGCGTTCACCGTCACGCTGGTGTACTCGGGCACCCGAATCGCCTGCGTCCCGGTGGCTCCGAAGGCCACCGTGAGTGGCTGCGTGAAGTTGAGCCGCGTCGCCGTGAGGCTGGCAATCCGCGCGAACTCCCAGCGGCCCACCGGGCCTCCCACCAGGTTGATAGGCGTCTGACTCCCAGACGCGGGCGCCGCGAGCCCCGTGGTCTGGTGCACCATCACCAGGTTGCCCACCGAGAAGCCCGTGGTCGAGGCCACCGTCACGAAGCTCTGCCCCGCGGGCACGGCCGCTGTCACGCGCGTGTAGGTATTGATGGACGTGTTGGCGGCGTTGATGGTCAGCGCGCCGACGGCCCCGCTCCCCAGGCCGACGTTGTCCACGGCGGCCATCGCCACCGGCCCAAGCAGCGCCGCGCACAGCAGCGCCAGGGGTGCGATGGCCAGGCCAAGGCGCCCTTGGAAAACCCGACTAAGCAGGGGGACGTAAAAGGTCGTTCGAGTCATAAACCTGGGGTCGTTGGGGGGGTATGGGCCCAGCGGCAAATGCCGCACATAGCAATCCGAGAGCCAGCCGCTGTCCAATCTACGACCCTCGGTATTCCGAGGATTTCAGCGCCCTGCTCAAGGGGTAGAGCCCGCCCCATCCGAACCACGGATCCAGATTCCGGAAACTGGACCGATTCGCGCCTCCAAGAGGGCAACCCACCAGGTCCTCTGACGCGTCAAACCAGGACGCTGACGCGTCAGTCGGGACGCGGGGTGTGGCCCTCGGCCAAATAAAAAGGGCCCTCCTTTCGGAGAGCCCTTGGGCGACGCGGTGGGCGCTCGGCCCGGCGCGTTAGAAGATTTCCTCGAGCCACTCGCGCATGCGGCCCTTCACCTTCTTGTACACGTTCTCCTCGCGGATGCGGAACATGCGCCGGTCCAGGTGGCGGGCGCCGTAGACGACCAGGCCCACGCCGGTGGCGTACATGGGGCTCTTCACCACGTCCACCAGACCGCCAATGCCACGCGGCATGCCTCGGCGAACGGGCAGGCCCAGGACTTCCTCGGCCAGCTCCGGCATGCCGGCCAGCAGCGTGGAGCCACCCGTAATCACCACGCCCGAGGCCAGCAGGTCCTCGTAGCCGCACTTCTGGATTTCGCGGTGCACGAGCTGGAAGATCTCCTCCACGCGCGGCTCCAGGATTTCGCAGAGAATCTGCCGCCCGAGCACGCGGGGCTGACGCCCCCCGACGCTGGGCACTTCAATGGTGTCGTCCTTGTTGATGAGCGACGACAGCGCGCAGCCGTACTTCTGCTTGATGCGCTCGGCCTCGTGCGCCGGGGTGCGCAGGCCAATGGCGATATCGCTGGTGAGGTTGTTGCCGCCCAGCGCAATCACCGCCGTGTGGACGATGGAGCCGCCAGAGAAGATGGCGATGTCCGTGGTGCCGCCGCCGATGTCGACGAGGCACACGCCCAGCTCCTTCTCGTCCTCGCCCAGCACCGCCTCCGCGCTGGCCAGCGGCTGAAGGACGATGTCGGAGACGTTGAGCCCGGTGCGGTTGGCGCACTTGACGATGTTCTGCGCGCTGGACACCGCGCCCGTGACGATATGGACCTTGGCCTCCAGCCGGACGCCCGCCATGCCCAGGGGCTCCTTGATGCCGCCCTGGTCGTCGATGATGAACTCCTGCGGAAGGACGTGGATGACCTCCCGGTCCAGCGGAATCGCCACGGCCTTGGCCGCGTCGATGACGCGGGCGATGTCCGCGTCGCGGACCTCCTTGTCCTTGACGGCGACGATGCCCTGGGAATTGAAGCCCTTGATGTGGCCTCCGGCGATGCCCGTGTAGACGTGGGAAATCTCCGCCCCCGCCATGAGCTCCGCTTCTTCCACCGCGCGGCGGATGGAAGAGACGGTCGCCTCGATGTTCACCACCACGCCCTTGCGCAGACCCTTCGACGGATGCGTACCGATGCCGATGATGTCGATGCCGCTGTCGGTCAGCTCTCCGACGATGGCGCAGATCTTCGTCGTGCCGATGTCGAGGCCGACGATGATCTCCCCCGACTTCTGCTTCGCCATGACAACCCTCCCAGGCCCCCCACTCTCGTGAAAGGGGCGCGTCCTCTTACCGCATCGAAGCCCCGCTCCTCTCGGACGCGGGGCTCGAAATCTTCACCGCCACCCAGCCGGGCCGGGCACGGTTATCCAGGTGAATGATCTCCGCTGCAAGCCCCCTCGCACCCAGTTCGCGCCGGACGCGGGCAAGACGTTGCAGCTTGACCTCTGAATCTCCTTCACCCAGGCGCACTTCCTGACCGGACGCCGTCACCAGCGCCAGGCTCTGCGCCTCCAGGCGGACCTCCGACAACTGTTCGGCCTTCTCGGGTGACAGCCGCGCGTACGCGCTCGCCACCGCCAGCGCCGAACGCAGGCGCTCCCGCGCCGCCGCCGGGTCCGCCACATAACCTTCCCGGTCCAGGCCCGTCACCAGGGGCAAGTCCAGTCCGTCCCCGGGCGTCACCCGCTTGAAGGGCTCACCCTCTTCGTCCAGGACGTACAGCTCCCCCAGCACCGCCATGGCCACCGGCGCGTGCTCCGTCACCTCCACCGACACGCGGTTGGGGAACCGGCGCGTCACCTCCACCGTGCGCAGCCAGGGGTGCTGGTGCATGGCGCGCTCCAGCGCGTCCACGTCCAGCTTCCACAGGTTCTGCCCCTTCGTCAGCGCCGCCAGCCGCAGCAGCTCCACCCGGGAGGCACGCTGGAGACCGGAGAAGGACACCGCCTCCAGATTGAAGCGCGGCGACGTCAGCGCCCACTCCCGCAGCGCCACCCCACCCCACACCAGCAGCCCGGTGCCCAGCGTCAACCCCAGCACCCTGAGCACGCCCGGCCCGTGCGAACGCACCGCGCCTCGGACCGCCTCTTTCTGCTGGGCGGCGTCCTGACGGCGGCGGTTCTTGGATTTTCCGAAGGCCATGGGGAGAAAAGGATTGACGCATGCTGTGCGCGGTTGAGGAGCCGCGCCAGTTTTTGGCTACAGGCACGTCGCTGTAGCGCAAGCCGCCACACAGACGCTTCGGAAATTTTCGAGGGAGGCCGACGCCGAGTTGCGCCGGGCCGAAAACCGGACGCTCAGGCCTTGAGACACGCGCCCAGCAGCAGGCGCTCGCACAGGGAGGGGAAGTCGATACCGCGCCCCGCGGCAATCTTGGGCAAGAGGCTCGAGGCCGTCATGCCCGGCAGCGTGTTGGTCTCCAGGAGGAACACTTCCCCTCCGTCGGTGACGATGACGTCCGACCGCGAGCCCCCGCTACACCCCAGGGCCTGGTGCGCGGCCAGGCACACCTCATTCACCCGCGCGTACTGTTCTGGAGGCAGGGGCGCGGGGAAGAGGTACTGCGTCCCGGTGCCGGCCTTGTACTTCGCGTCATAGTCGTAGAACTCGCGCGCGGCGCGGACCTCGATGACGCCCAGGGCCTCATCGTCCAGCACGCCACCCTGCACTTCGCGTCCCTTGACGAACTGCTCGACCAGCAGGGTGCCCGCGTACTTCGCCGCGTCCGTCACGGCGGCCTCGTAGGCGTCCCGCGTCTTGCAGATGTGCACGCCCACGCTGCTGCCTTCGCGGCTGGGCTTCACCACCACTGGAAACGGGAAGGGCAGGCTGTCCGCCGCCGCCAGCGCCGACGCGGCGTCCCGGAAGGAGCGGTACGCGGGCGTGGGGATGCCGTGGGCCACGAAGACCTGCTTGGCGTACACCTTGTCCATGCCCAGCGCGGAGGCCAGCACGCCGCTGCCGGTATAAGGAATGAAGAGCGACTCCAGCAGCCCCTGGAGACAGCCGTCCTCGCCATAGCGCCCGTGGACGGCCAGCCACGCCACGTCCACCTGCTCCGCCGCCAGGCGCGCGGGCAAGTCCTTGCCCACGTCAAGCTCCACCACGGTGTAGCCCAGCCCGCGCAGCGCCCCGGAGACGGCCTCGCCGGTGCGCAGGGACACGTCGCGCTCCGCGGACATTCCGCCCAACAGCACGCCGACACGCTTCTGCTTGAGCTCGTCCTTCGTGAAGGCACCGCGGTTCGGAGTCACAGGAAGTCTCCCAGGCGCTTGACTTCGGGTTTCATGTCGACGCCGGACTGCTCGCGCACCCGCTGCCGCATGAGGGTGACGAGTCCCAGCACGTCGCGGGCGGTGGCGCCGCCCAGGTTCACAATCCAGTTGGCGTGCAGGGTGGACACCTGCGCGCGCCCCAGCGAGTACCCTTTCAGGCCCGCCAGTTCAATCAGCCGCCCGGCATGGTCGCCTGGCGGGTTGGTGAAGACGCTGCCGAAGTTGGGCTGACTGAGCGGCTGTGTCCGCTTCCGGTAACCCAGGTCCGCGTCCATGACGGCCTTGGAGGCCACCACGTCCCCCGTGCGAAGCGCGAAGCGCACCCGGGTGACGACGCCGCCCGGCGGCAACTCGGAGTGACGGTAGGCGTGCGGCACCTGCGCCTTCGTCAGCCACCCCACCCCGTCCGCCGTGGCCACCTCCACCGCCTCGATGACGCGGAAGGCCTCGCCATTCTTGGTGCCGGCGTTCATCGACACCGCGCCGCCCAGCGTGCCGGGGATGCCGGCCAGGAACTCCGCGCCCACCAGCGCGTGCGCCCGCATGACGTTGATGAGGCGGACGATGGCCGCCCCCGCGCCCAGCGTGAGCCGCCCTTCCTCGGGGCCCACGTCGGCCACCTCCGGGAAGAGGTCTCCGGGCAGCTTCAGCGTCAGGCCGGGCACCCCACCGTCGCCCACCAGCGTGTTGGCGCCGCCGCCCAGAATCGAGACGGGGACACCCTCCTCGCGCGCCAGCTTCAGCAAGGCCACCAGGGCGTCCGGCGAGCGCGGGCGCACCAGGGCTTCCGCGGCGCCGCCGGCCCGGACGCTGGTGAGCGGCGCCAGCGGCTCGCCCGCCTTCACCTCGCAGCCCCCCAGCGACTCCACGCGCGCCGCCAGCGCCGTCTTCACGCCCGCTTCCACCATGGCGCTAGTCCTTCGACAGGGGGGTGGTGCGCAGCAGCTCGAGCAACTCCGGCCCCACGTGGGTGATGTCACCCGCGCCCAGCGTCAGCACCAGGTCACCCTCGCGCAGCCGCGGCAGCAGCGCCGCCGGCAGGTCCGTGCGCTTCTCCACGAAGGCGACGTCGCGGTGGCCGTGGGCGCGGATGGCGTCCGCCAGCGCGTCACCCGTGGCGCCCTCGATGCGCTCCTCACCCGCCGCGTAGACGCTGGTGACGAAGAGCACGTCCGAATCATTGAAGGAGGTGGTGAACTCCTTCATCAGGTCATGCGTGCGCGTGTAGCGGTGCGGCTGGAAGGCCACCACCACCCGGCGCCCGAAGGCCCGCCGCGCGCCGGCCAGCGTGGCCAGCACCTCCGTGGGGTGGTGCCCATAGTCGTCCACCACGGTGATGCCCTGGGCCTCGCCGCGCACGGTGAAGCGCCGCTGCACGCCGCCGAACTCGGCCAGCGATTCGCGCACCGTCTCCAGCGGGATGTCCATCTCCTCCGCCACGGCGATGACGGCCAGCGCGTTGAAGGCGTTGTGCGCGCCCACCATCCGCACGCGGAACTCACCCAGCGCCTCTTCCCGGCGGTAGGCGTGGAAGCGCGTGGTGAAGCCGTCCAACTGGATGTTCTCCAGCCGGTAGTCCGCCATGTGCGAGCTGCCGTAGGTGACGAAGCGCTTCTCGATGCGCGGCAGCAGCGCCTGGACGTTGGGGTTGTCCAGGCACAGCACGTTGAGGCCGTAGAACGGCACCCGGTTGCAGAACTCCACGAAGGCGGACTGGAGCGTGTCCAGGTCGCCGTAGTGGTCCATGTGCTCCGGGTCGATGTTGGTGACGATGGCGATGGACGGGTGCAGGTGCAGGAAGCTGCCGTCGCTCTCGTCGGCCTCCACCACCATCAGCTCGCTCTTGCCCAGCTTGGCGTTGGAGTCGAGCACGTTCACCTTGCCGCCCACCACCGCCGTCGGATCCAACCCCGCCGCGCTCATCACGGTGGCCACCATGGACGTCGTCGTCGTCTTCCCGTGGCTGCCAGCCACGGCGACCGCGTACTTCAGGCGCATCAGCTCCGCGAGCATCTCCGCGCGGGGGATGACGGGAATCTTCCGCTGCCTGGCGGCGACCACCTCCGGGTTGTCCTTGCGCACCGCGGAGGAAGTCACCACCACGTCCGCCTGGACCAGGTTCTGCGCGCGGTGGCCTTCGAAGAAGGTCGCGCCCATGCGCGCCAGGCGCCGGGTGATGTCGCTCTCGCGCAAGTCCGAGCCGGACACCCGGTAGCCCATGTTCAGCAGCACCTCGGCGATGCCACTCATGCCGATACCACCGAGCCCCACGAAGTGGACCTGCGCCGCGTGGCGCGTCTTGAAGAGGCTGGGGGGCTTGTTGCGCGTCACGAGTGGCTCCTGGGGGCCTTCTTCTCGGCTTCGATGGGGGTGCGCTCGCGGCCGTTGGGGCCCCACGTCTGGACCATCAGGTCCACGCACACGTCCGCCAGCTCCTTGGCGGCCTCGGGACGGCCCAGCAGGCCCGCCTTCTTCTCCATGCTCTTGAGGCGCTCGGGGTGGCTCTTCAGCTCACGCACCGTCTGCGCCAGCTTCTCCCCGGTGAGCTCCGACTCGCGGAACATCAGCGCCGCGCCCGCGTCCACCAGCGCCCGCGCGTTGACGGCCTGGTGGTCGTCCGTGGCGTGCGGGAAGGGAATCAGGATGCTGGCCTTCTTGCAGACGGTCAGCTCCGCGAGCGTCGTCGCGCCCGCGCGACAGACGACGAGGTCCGCGCGGGCATAGGCGCTGGACATGTCGTCGATGAACTCCACCACCTCCGCCTGGAAGCCCTTGTCCGCGTAGCCCTTGCGCACCGACTCCAAATCATTCTTCCCCGTCTGGTGGACGAAGTGCAGGCTGTCCTTCAGGTCGCCCAGCGAGTCCAGCGCCTCGGTCATCCGCTGGTTGATGCCCCGCGCGCCCAGGCTGCCGCCGAAGACGAGCACGGAGAAGCGCTCGTGCGCGACGTGGCTGCGCAGGTAGTTGTCCATCAGCTTGCGGCGGATGGGGTTGCCGATGAGCTGGACCTTCTTCTCCGGGAAGAAGGCGCGCGCCTCCTCGAAGGCGATGAACACCACGCGGACAATCCGGCCCAGCACCTTGTTGGTGAAGCCGGGCAGCGCGTTCTGCTCCTGGATGGCGGTGGGGATGCCCATCAGCCACGCGGCCAGCACCACTGGCCCGCTGGCGTAGCCGCCCACGCCCACCACCACGTCCGGCTTCTGCCGGGCGAGGATGCGAAAGGACTCGATGAAGGCCAGCGGCAGCGCGAAGAGCGCCTTGAGCAGGGCCAGGAAGCCCTTGCCCTTGAGGCCCTGCACCTTCACCAGCTCCAGCGGATAGCCCTCCTTCGGCACCACGCGCGCCTCGATGCCACGCTCGGTGCCCACGAAGACGACCTCGTTGCGGTGATGCCGTGTCACCACCTCTTCCGCCAGGGCGATGCCCGGAAAGAGGTGTCCGCCCGTGCCCCCACCCGCGATGAGCACCTTCATCATGCCGCCACCTCCCGCATGTCGGTTCCCACCCGGCTGGGCCTCGCGGCCCCCTGGGTGTTCGCGCTCAACGACAACAGCACTCCAGCCGCGCCCATCAGCACCACCAGCGATGAACCTCCGTACGACACGAAGGGCAGCGTCAGCCCCTTCGTCGGCAGCAAACCCATGGCCACGCACATGTTGACCGCGGCCTGGAACGCGATGATGGAGCTGATGCCCAGCCCCAGGTACGTACCGAACGTCTCCCCCGCCGCCAGGCTGGCCCGGACGCCGCGCCACAGCACGACGCCGTAGAGCACCACCAGCAGGCCCACGCCAATCAGGCCCGTCTCCTCGGCGATGATGGAGAAGATGAAGTCGGTGTGGGCTTCGGGCAGGAAGAAGAGCTTCTGCCGTCCGTCGCCCAGGCCCAGGCCCACCACGCCGCCCGAGCCAATGGACATCAGCGATTCGGCCACCTGGTAGCCCACGTCATGCCGGTGCGCCCACGGGTCCATGAAGGCCAGGATGCGCTTCATCCGGTACGGACTGGAGGCAATGGCCACGTAGGCCAGGGGCAGCGCCAGCAGCACCATGCCCACCAGGTAGCTCAGCTTCGCGCCGGCCGCGAACAGCAGCACGAAGAGCATGAACACCAGCAGCACGCTGCTGCCGAAGTCGGGCTGCATCATGCAAAGCAACACCAGGATGCCGCACAGCGCGAGGTGCGGAACGAAGCCCACGGAGAACTTCGCCACCTTCTCCCGCTTCTTCGCCAGCGAGTAGGACAGGTAGACGACCCAGGCGAACTTCGCCACCTCCGCCGGCTGCAGGCCAAAGCCCGGCAGGCGGATCCACCGCCGCGCGCCACCCGCCGTGCTGCCGATGCCGGGGATGTTCACCAGCACCAACAGGACGATGGCCGCCAGCAGCAGCGGATAGGCCCAGCGCGCCAGCCGGCGCCAGCCGACCTTCATGGCCACGGCCATGGCGCCCAGCCCCAGGCCCGCGGCGACGAGCTGACGCTTGAGGAAGTAGAGGCTGTCGCCCAGCTTGTCCTGCGCCAGCACCGCGCTGGCCGAGTACACCATCACCAGCCCGAAGCTCACGAGCCCCAGCACCGCGCAGAGCAGCACCGGGTCGAAGCGCACGAGGGCGGAGGACGGAGAAAAAGGGTTCTTCATGCCGTCACAGCGCCTCCACCAGGCGCTTGAACGAATCGCCCCGGTCCTCGAAGTTCTTGAACTGGTCGAAGGACGCGCACGCGGGCGACAGCAGCACCGTGTCCCCCCGCTCCGCCAGCGCCCGCGCCCGCGCCACCGCCTGGGTCAGGGTGCCGCACGCGTGGACCCGCGCCGCGCCGGCATAGGCCTGGGCCAGCGTGTCCGCGTCGTCGCCGATGGTGAGCACGCCCTTCACCTTGCCCCGCCCCGCCTCCACCATGGGCGCGTACGACGCGCCCTTGCCCTTGCCGCCGGCAATCAGCCACACGTCCCTGGAGAACGCGCGCAGCGCCACCAGCACCGACTCCACGTTGGTGGCCTTCGAGTCATTCACCCACTCGACGCCCTCCAGCACGCGCACGCTCTCCAGCCGGTGCGGCAGGCCCGGGTAGCCGTCCAGCCCCGCCTGCACCGCGCCGGAGGTGACGCCGCCCAGGCGCGCCAGCAGCGCAGCCGCCATCGCGTTCTGCGCGTTGTGGGCGCCGCGCAGCGCGCGGTTCGTCAGCGTGTAGTGCTCGCCCAGGAAGTCCAGCCGGAAGCCGCCCGGCTCCGCCACCGCCAGGCCCGCCAGCGCCGGGGCCTCCGTCACCGGCTTGCCCGTGAGGCTGAAGCCGTACACCGGCGCCTTCGCGGCGCGCGCCAGGCCCAGCACGTCCGCGTCGTCCGCGTTCACCACCGCGAAGTCACCGGCCTGCTGCTGCTGGAAGATGCGCGCCTTCGCCTCGCCGTAGGCCGCGTGGCTGGGATAGCGGTCAATGTGGTCCGGCGTCAGGTTGAGGATGGCCGCGCCTCGGGGGCGCAGCGCGCGGATGCCCTCCAACTGGTAGCTGGACAGTTCCACCACCAGCGCGTCCCATTCGCCCGGGGACAGGGCCGCCTCGCTGAAGGGCCGGCCCAGGTTGCCGCCCACGAAGGTGCGCTTGCCGCCGCTGGCGAAGAGCGTGCCCGTGAGCGCCGTGGTGGTGCTCTTGCCGTTGGTGCCGGTGATGCCGAACAGCGGTACGCTGGACAGCAGGCGGCCCGCAAGCTCCACCTCGCCCCACACCGCCACGCCCGCCGCGCGCGCGGCCTGGATTTCCGGCAGCGCCAGCGGCACCCCCGGGCTCACCACCACCAGGTCCTGCGACGCGAGCAGCCCCGGCGGCGTGGGTCCGGACACCAACGCGGCGCCCAGCGCCTTCACCTCGTGGGCCACCGAGCCCAGCGTGTCCTCGCCGCGTACGTCCAGCGCCGTGACGTCCGCGCCCTGCTGACGCAGAAGGCGCAGCGCGGCCACGCCGCTCTTCGCGAGCCCGAACACCAGCACCTTCTGACCGGACAGCGCCAACGTCATGGCCGTGCCACCTCCGGGTTCAGCGGAGCTTCAGGGACAGGAGCGCCACGCCACCACAGAGGATGGAGACGATCCAGAAACGGACGATGATCTTCGGCTCCGCCATTCCCTTGAGCTCGAAGTGATGGTGCACCGGCGCCATCTTGAAGACGCGCTTGCCCGTCATCTTGAAGGACGTGACTTGAATCATCACGCTCAGGATTTCGGCGAAGAAGATGCCGTGGATGATGGCGGACACCACCTCGTTCTTGGACAGCACCGCCAGCCCGCCCAGCGCGCCACCCAGCGCCAGCGAGCCGATGTCCCCCATGAAGACGGAGGCCGGGTAGGTGTTGAACCACAGGAAGGAGATGCCCGCGCCGACGATGGCCGCGCAGAACACGGCCAGCTCCGCGCCGCCCGGCACCTGGAGGATGCCCAGGTACTGGTACAGCGGCGTGGCCACCAGCTTCGACACGCCGCCCACCACCTCCGAATCCGCGATGCTCAGCGTGGTGCCCGCGACGTAGCAGAGCACCGCGAAGGTGATGCCGGACACGATGGTGGGGACGATGGCCAGCCCGTCCAGGCCGTCCGTGAGGTTCACCGCGTTGGACGTGCCCACGACGACAATCCACGCGAAGAAGACGTAGAACCAGCCCAGGTCCGGGTTGAACCAGCGCGTCGGGATGAAGGGCAGCGTCAGCTTCGTGTTGATGAGCAGCGTGGGCCCGAAGGAGCCGTCCGGCAGCGTCCACGTCGTCAGCAGGCCGAACACGGCGACGAGGAAGAAGAAGGTCTGCAGCACCATCTTCTTGCGCCCGGCCAGGCCCTTGGAGTTGCGCTTGGACAGCTTGAGCCAGTCATCCAGGAAGCCGATGAAGCCGTAGCCCAGCGTCAAGAGCAGCATCACCCACACCGCGCGGCTCTTCAGGTCCGCGAACAGCAGCGTGCCCGCCGCGATGCACAGCAGGATGAGCGCGCCGCCCATGGTGGGCGTGCCCTTCTTCTTCTGGTGCGAATCCGGCGTGTCCTCGCGCACGTTGCTCTGGCCGTGCTGCTTCAGCCGCAGCCGGGCGATGAGCCTGGGCCCGATGAGCATGCCCAGGAGCAGCGCGAAGACGCCCGCGGCGATGATGCGGAAGGTGGGGTAGCGCAGGAAGTTGAGGACGCGCCCCGCCTCCGTGTTCTGGATGACCTCGTAGAGGAGGTACAGCACTAGTGATTTCCTCCGGGGGCGGCCGTGCCCGTCAGGGCGGCCACCACCCGCTCCAGCCGCATGCCGCGGCTGCCCTTCACCAGCACCACGTCACCCTCGCGAAGCCGCGGCGCCAACCACGCCATCAGCGGCTCCACGTCGGTGAAGTGGGCGGCGGATTCACCCATGGAAGCGGCCTCCCACCCCTTCACGGAGCGGGGACCGAAGAATGCCGCCAGCGTCGCGTGCGAGGGGACCTGACCGCCCAGGCGCGCGTGCTCCTCGAGCTCGCCCGGCCCCAGCTCCAGCATGTCCCCCAGCACCGCCACGGCCCGGCCACCCGCGGGCACCAGCGTGCCCAGCGTCTGAAGCGCGGCGTCCATGGAGGCCGGGTTGGCGTTGTAGGAGTCGTCGATGACGGTCACCCCGTGCTGCCCGTCCACCACGTTGAGGCGCCGCGAGTACGGCCGCGCCGACTCCAGGCCCCGCACGCACTCCTCCGGCGTGTAGCCCAGCGCCAGCGCCACCGCGAAGGCCGCCGTCGCGTTCTGCGCGTTGTGGGGCCCCACGAAGCGCAGCCGCACCGGCCACTCGCGGCCCAGGTGCCGCACCGTGGCCACCATGCCCTCACGGCCCAGCGTCTTCACGTCCCAAAGCCGCACGTCCGCGTGCTCCGCCCGGCCGAACGTCAGCCGCTGCGCGCCGCTGCGCGCCGCCTGCGCGGAGATGAGCGCGTCGTCCACGTTCACCACGACGGTGGTGCCGTGCCCCATCTCCTGGAACAGCTCGCCCTCCGCCGCAGCCACGCCCTCCAGGCTGCCCAGCCCCTCCAGATGTTCGGGCTGGACCACCGTGATGACGCCCGCGTCCGGCTGGACGACGCGCGCCAGCCGTTCGATTTCCCCTGGCTGGTTCATCCCTACTTCGATGACCGCCGCGACGTGGCGCGGCTCCAGCCGGAAGAGCGTCAGCGGGACGCCAATCTCGTTGTTGAGGTTGCCCTCGGTCTTCAGCGCCGGCCCGCGCGTGGCCAGGATTGCGCCCACCATCTCCTTGGTGGTCGTCTTCCCGTTGGAGCCACCCACCGCGCACACCGGAATCCGGAAGCGCTGACGGTGGTGCCGTCCCAGCGCGCCCAGGGCCCGCAGGGTGTCATCGACTTCATAGAGCGTCAGCCCGTCGGGCAGCGCGGGCAACGGGCGCCCGCGCGCCACCACCGCCCCGGCCGCCCCGCCCTTCGCCGCGGCGTCCACGAAGGCGTGGGCGTCGAAGCGCTCACCCACCAGGGCCACGAAGAGGCACCCGGGGGTGAGTGCCCGGGTGTCGGTACAGACGGCAGCGTAGGCGGCCCGGGCCGGGCCGCCACGCCGGGTCGCCCCGGTCGCCTGCACCACCTCTTCGTCGCTGAAGGAAGCTGCCATGGTGTGAGAGATGGGCGGGTCGACGGGGCTTGGGAGGCTCGGGCTCAGCCAGCGGTGCGGTTGGCCAGCGCCTTCGCGGCCACCTGCCGGTCGTCGAACGCGAGCTTCTCCGCGCCGACCTGCTGGTACGTCTCGTGGCCCTTGCCCGCGATGAGCACGACGTCGTCCGCGGACGCCAGGCTGATGGCCTGTTCAATCGCCGCGCGGCGGTCCGCGTCGACCAGGTAGCCCTTCTCACCGCTCTTCGCCTTGCCGGCGGAGATGCGGCGCAGGCCGCCCTTCTCGATGCCCGCGGCCACCTGCGAGATGATCTCCTCGGGGTCCTCGGTGCGGGGGTTGTCGCTGGTGATGACGGCCAGGTCGGCGCCCTCACCCGCCACCGCGCCCATCAGCGGACGCTTGCCCTTGTCGCGGTCCCCGCCGCAGCCGAACACCGCGATGACGCGGCCCTTGGCCAGCGAGCGCGCCGCCTCGATGGAGCGCTTGAGCGCGTCATCCGTGTGCGCGTAGTCCACCAGCACCGCGGGGGCGCCGGACGGACCGTAGTTCTCCACGCGCTCCATGCGGCCAGCGACCGGCATCATCCGCTCGATGCCTTCCTGCACGTCGCGCCGCGCGAAGCCCGCGCCCAGGCCCAGGCCCACCGCCAGGAGGATGTTCTCCAGGTTGTGGGGCCCCAGGAGCTTGCTCTTGAGCGGGATGTCACCCGCGGGCGTCTTCAGCACGCCCTTGATGCCCTGGAGCGAGAAGCTCACGTCGGCCACCGAAATCTCCCCGGAGCCCTGACGGCTGAACTTCCACGCCATGCGCTTCTGGCCGCGCTGCTCGTTGTAGATGCGGCTGGCGTAGGTGTCGTCGCCGTTCACCACCGCCACGCCCGTGGCGGACAGGTTCTCCGAGAACAGCTTCCGCTTGGACTGGAAGTAATCCTCCATGTCCTTGTGGTAGTCGAGGTGGTCCCGGCTCAGGTTGGCGAAGCCCGCCGCCTTGAAGGTCAGCCCGTGCACGCGCTCCTGCGCGAGCGCATGGCTGGACACCTCCATGATGACCGTCTCCACGCCCGCCTCCACCATCTCCCGGAGGATGCGGTGCAGCTCCAGCGGATCCGGCGTGGTGTTGGCGCACTCCACCGTGCGGCCGGCGAACTTGTAGCCCAGCGTCCCGATGACGCCGGTGGCCGCGTACGCCGCGGTGCTCATGGCCTCCAGCAGATAGCTGGCCGTGGTCTTCCCGTTCGTCCCGGTGAGGCCCAGCAACGTCAGCTGGTCCGCCGGGCGGCCGTAGAAGTTGGCCGCGATGAGCGCCAGCGCCTTGCGGGCGCTGCCCACCTTGAAGAAGGGCACCTGCGAGGACGGCACCGGCTTCTCCGACACCACCGCCACGGCGCCACGGGACACGGCCTCACCGATGAACTGGGCCCCATCCTCCTTCGTGCCAGGAATGGCGACGAACAGGTCTCCCGGCTTCACGCGCCGCGAGTCCTGCGTCACCCCGGTGACGTCAACCGCGGAACGGCCGCCCGAGGTCTGCTCGGCACCACATCCTGCGAGGACATCCGTCAGCTTCATCTCTTCCCCTTCACACGCATTGCAAGAGCGGGGCCTGGAGCGGACGCGGCGTTATTGCCGCGCGGCGAGCTCCAGCGTCACCCGGGCCCCCTTCTCCACCAATGAACCGGCGGGGGGGGTTTGAGATACCACGCGTCCACTGCCCAATACCTGTGGCTCCAGCGCCGCGGCGAGCAGCTTCACCACGGCCTCACGTCCTACTGCTCCCTGAAGGTCCGGCACACGTACCGTGCCGGGTTCAGGGGTCTCCGTCACCGCGTCCGCCAGCGCCGTCCGGGCGGCTCCGGAGGCCTTCGCCCCCGGCTTCGCCGCGGCAGGCGCGGGTGACACGGCGGCCACGGCCACCTCGGGTGCCACCGTCCGGGACGGGGGCACTGCCAGGTGAGCCATGGCGGCGGTCGCAATCTCCTTGAAAGCAGGGGCAGCCACGGTCCCCCCGTATACGTCCGTCTTGGGTTCGTCCACTACGACAAGAATCACTGCTCGCGGAGACTCGGCCGGTACCACTCCAATAAAGGAGGCGATCCGCTTGTCCGAATACCCCCGCGCCACCGGGTCTGCCTTCTGCGCGGTGCCCGTCTTTCCGGCCACCCGGTAGTCTTCCATGGCGGCCCTGGTGGCCGTCCCTCCCTTGACCACCACGCTTTCAAGCATGCCCACGACCTGCCGGGCGACCTTCGCGGAGACCGCCCTGCGCAGCTCCGTGGGACGGTTTTCCAGCAGAACGACACCGTCCGGGTCCACCACCTTCGACACCAGATAGGGCCGCATCAGCACCCCATCGTTGGCCAGCGCACCATAGGCGGCCGCGATCTGCACCGCCGTGGCCGTCATCCCCTGCCCGAAGGATTGGGTGGCCAGGGAGACCTCCGCCTTCGGGAACGGCAGGACGCCGCGCCCCTCGCCCGGCAGGGACAGGCCGGTGCGCTCGGCGAAGCCGAAGGCCTGGTAGCCCTTCACGAACTTCTCCCGCCCCAGGGCCTGGGCAATCTTGGCCATGCAGATGTTGGAGGACACCTGGAGGATGCCCCGCGGCCCGAGCCAGCCGTAGGAATGGGTGTCGTTGATGGTGTGCCGGCCCACCCGCCAGGCGCCGTTCTCACAGAAGAAGAGGCTGTCGGCGGTGATGGCCTTCTCCTCCAGCGCCGTGGCCACCACGAAGGACTTCAGCGTGGAGCCCGGCTCGAAGGTGTCCAGGGCGGCGCGGTTGCGCATGCCCGAGCGCGTGCTGGACTCCGGCGTGTTGGGGTTGAAGCGCGGGTGGTTGGCCACGGCGAGCAGCTCGCCCGTGCGCGGATCCAACACCACCGCCATGCCGGCCACGGCCTTGGCGTCCTCCACCGCGCGGCTGAGCGCCTTCTCCGCGACGTACTGGATGTGCCGGTCCAACGTGAGGGTGACGGCGGCGCCCTGGCGTTGGAGCGGATCCAACGCGCCCTGGACCAGCAGCTTGCGGCCCTTGGCGTCACGGAAGCTGGACGTGGAGGAGTTCTGCCCGGACAGCTCGTCGTGGAAGGCCAGCTCCAGGCCCTCCAGGCCGCGGCCGTCCATGCCCACCGTGCCCACCACGTGGGCGCCCAGCTCGCGCTGGGGGTAGAAGCGCTTGGGCTCCTTGGAGAAGCCCATACCCGGCAGCGCCAGCGCCTTCACCGCGGCGACCTCGGCGGGCTTGGCCTGGCGCTTCACCCAGGCGAAGCGCCTGGCCCGGGCCAGGCGCGCGCCCAGCTCATCCGGGTCCAGCTTCAGCGCCCTGGCCAGCGCCCGGGACGCGACCTTCACGTCGGGCAGCATGGACGGGTCCACCCAGATGGAGTCCACCTCCACGCTCTGGGCCAGCGGCGTGCCACGCCGGTCGAAGATGTCGCCGCGGCGGGCCGGAATCTCGATGTGCCGGACGTACTGGTCCTGCGCCATGCCGCGCAGCTTCTCCTGCTCGAAGACCTGGAGCTGCACCGCACGACCAAAGGCGACGCCGAGCAGCATCAGGAACAGCCCGAACAGCAGCCGTACCCGCAGCTTCAGCCACTTCGCGTTGGGCTCTGGAGCCCGCGCCGCCTTGAAGTCTCTCACCGACCCGCTCCGGCGCGGCCCGCCACGCGGACGGTGGGCTGAGCGGCGTCTGGGGCTTCCGCGCGCGCCCCGCCGCCACGCGCCGGCTTCTCCGCCGACAGCGACACCACGGCGCCGCCGCGCGGCATGGCCATGTTGAGCTGCTCGCGCGCCACGCGCTCCAGCCGGCCCGGCGCCTTGAGCGTGGCCAGCTCCAGCTTCAGCCGGTCATTCTCGCGCGTGAGGATGCGGCTCTCCGCCTCCTCGCGCGACAGGCGGTAGCCCATGTCCACCACCAGCACCCGGCTGCTGACGTGGAGGATGCCCACCGCCGCGAAGAGGGCGAAGAGGCACACGGCCGGCAGCAGGTGCAGCAGCACACCGCCCACCGACACGGAAGCACGCAACGCCGACACCCGGGAGTGCACCTTGCTCATCGGAGTTTCTCCACCACGCGCAGATGCGCGCTGCGTGAACGGGGGTTGGCCTCGACCTCCGCCTCGGAGGCGGCCACGGCCTTCTTCGTCACCAGGGCGAAATCCCCCACCCCGCTGCACACGCACACCGGCAGGCCCGGCGGACAGGTGCAGCGCCCCGCGAGTGCGCGGAACGCCTCCTTCACCTTCCGGTCCTCCAGGGAGTGGAAGGCGATGACGGCGGCGCGGCCCCCCACCTTGAGGAGCCCGGGGATGGCGGCCAGCAGCGCGTCCAGCGCCTCCAGCTCACCGTTGACGGCCATGCGCAGCGCCTGGAAGGTCCGGGTGGCCACGTGGATGCGGTTGGGCCACGCCTTGCGCGGCACCGCCCGCTTCACGACCTCCGCGGCCTCCAGCGTGCGCGTGGGCAGCGCCTTCTTCAGCTCGCGGGCAATGGGCCGGGCGAAGGGCTCTTCACCGTAGTCCTTGAGGATGCGGACCAGCTCGCGCTCGTCCGTGGTGGCGATCAGCTCCGCCGCCGTCGGGCCGTCCGGCCCCATGCGCATGTCCAGCGGGCCGTCCTTGGAGAAGGAGAAGCCGCGCTCGGCCACGTCCAGCTGCGGCGACGACACGCCCAGGTCTACCAGCACCCCCTCCACGGGCAGCAGGTCCGCGGCGACGCGGGGCAGCTCGGCGAAGTTGCCGGCGCGGCCCTGGAAGCGCGGGTTGGCGCCCAGGCGCGCGGTGGCCGCAGCGAGCGCCACCGGATCCCGGTCCACGCCGACCACCGTGGCGCCCGAGGCCAGCAGCGCCTCCGAGTGGCCACCGCCACCCAGCGTCCCGTCGATGATGACCTTCCCCTCCGCCGGCCGAAGCAGCGCCACTGCTTCCCGCAGGAGGACGGTCTGGTGCTGGAAGTCCGAAGCCGTCACGGGCCGTCAGACGAAGGGTGCCCGCGCCAGCGCGAAGGCGGCTCGGGCATCGTTCATGTGCGGGTAGATTTCGAAACAGTCGTGCGCGCCGGCCGCGCGGAAGATGGCGGCCAGGTACGGCGACAGCCCGGACAGCTTCACGTCCCCACCGGCGCGGCGGAAGACCTCCGTGCGCGCCATCAGCGGCCTGACGCCCCGGTAGTTCAGGTGCCCCACGTCCCCGAAGTCCAGCACCACCTGACGCGTGCCGCGCTGCAGCTTGCGGCCCAGGTCGTCGCACAGCTCGAGCAGGTCCTGCTCGCTCAGCTCGCCCTCCAGCATGAGCGTCTCGACACGGCCGGCGGCCATCGCCGCGCCCGCCAACCCTGGCCGAACCTCCAGAACCTGGTTCATACGCTTGCCACCCTCCCGGTACTTCGGGGTCCTGTCGACTTTCCCGTCACGCCTGCCGCAGCTCGGCGAGCACCTTCATCACATCCGCGGAGGTCGCTTCCTGGCGCGCTTCTTCCTGCGCCTTCGCCCATCCCTCGCGACTCCACAGCTCGATGACCTTCACCATCCCCGCCCACACCACGTCCTTCTCCAGCCCCGCATAGGAGCGGAGCGTCGGAGGGATGAGCAGGCGTCCCAGCTTGTCCAGCGGGCACTCCTGCGCGCTGGCCACGTACAAGCGCATCAGCGTCTTCACCCCAGGCTCCATCGGGTTGCGCTTGGCCAACGACAGCTCCAGCGCTTCCCACTCCCGCACCGGATAGGCGTGGAGGCATCTGTCGAGCGCCGTCGTGAGGATGAGCCTCTCGTCGTAGGCGCCCACCAGCGTGTCCCGGAGCTTCGCCGGGAGGCTCGTCCGCCCCTTCGCGTCGATCTGGTGCTCATAGACGCCTCGGAACACGCGGGACGATCCACCTTTTCAGCCCGATGAGGGATGAACCTCCACTCCTTCCCACTCCTTGCCACTTCCGGGCGGCATACATACGCGCCCCTCTTGGGGGGGTCAAGAAACCGCAACAGGTTGAAACAGCGGTTTGTCCGCGCCCGACGTCCGGAAAGGTCGTCACACCTGGAAGGTCCAGTGGTTGGCGCCGTACGACGCCCTACCTATTGCGCTGGGGTAAACTTGAGTTCCCCCCGGACCCAGGCGCAAAGTGTCAGTCGCGTGAACACGAACGTTCGGCTGAAGGTGGCATACAAGACGCCGCAGACCCTGGTGGGGGAGTACACGCGCAGCGTCGGAATGGGGGGCGTCACCTTGGAGACGCGCCGCAGCCTGCCGCTGGGGACTCGATTCACCTTTGAACTGCATGCGGGCGGCGTGCCCCGGCCCGTGGAAGTGCTGGGGGAGGTGGTCCAGGTCGTCCCGCACCAGGAGTCCCAGCGCTTCCTCCTGACCGTCCGCTACGGGGTCGGAGAGGACCGCAGCGCGCTGGACGCCGTCCTCCAGCGCATCTACGCCGCCGAGGAGCACGCCGGCTTGCGCCGCTTCCCACGGCTGCCCCTGTACCTGCGCGCCAGCGAGGCGGCGCCTTTGTCACCGGGCTTCGTCGTCCGGGACATCTCCCGGGGCGGCGTGGGCCTGGAGGTGCAGGCCCCTGCCCTGCCGCGCCAGGTGAAGGTGGGCACGCCCTTCCTCCTGGAGCTGGACTTCCGGGAGGGGCCCATGCTGCTGCACGGCGAGGTGGTGTGGACCTCCACGGTGCCCCGGAAGAGCTCGGGGACGGTGACGCCGGGCTTCGGCGCCACCTTCGGCAGGCTCCGGCCGGACATGCAGCAGCGGCTGGACGGCCTGCTGTCCCTGGCGACGCTGCCGCCCGCCCCCTGGAAGGCCCGGGTGAGCTTCGGCATGGAGGCCGTCGCGCGGATGCCGTGACGGCCCGAAGGCCCCCGCGGGCTACACCGCGCCCAGGGGGTAGCCGCCTGCGGACTCCAGGGCCGCCACCACCGTCTCCCGCAGCGCCGCCGGGTCATACGGCGTGAAGACGTCCAGCGTGCCCAGGCGCTTCAGCTCCTGGTCGAGCGCGTCCCCCTTCAGCGTGGCGCACAGCGCGCGGCGCGTCCTGTCGTAGGCGCGGGGGATGGCGTCCAGCGCATAGAGCTGCGTCATCGCCACCCGCACCGGCGCCAGCGCGCCGCCGCCCTTCGCGGCCTGGCGGGTGCGCGTCACCATGGAGTCCAGGGCGAAGGCGTCCATGACCACGTCCGCCAGGGCCGCGAGCACCTCCTGGTGCTGCTCCAGCGCCGTGCCGAACGTCTCCGCCGCCACCCGCAAGCCGTGGAGCGCCAGGTGCTTGGCGGCCTCGGCGGCGACCTCCTGCGGGGCCAGGGCATCCCGCACGCGCGCCTGGGGCCGCTCGCCCCGGGACAGCGCCTCCGCCACGTCGCCGGCCATGGCGAACAGCGGCAGGTCGCCCTTCACCGCGCGCTTGAGGAGCATGCCGGTGATGAGCATGCGGTTGATTTCGTTGGTGCCCTCGAAGATGCGGTTGATGCGCGCGTCGCGGTACGCGCGCTCCACCGGGTACTCCTCGATGTAGCCCGCGCCACCGTGGAGCTGGACGGCGTCATCCACCAGGTGGCCCAGAGACTCCGAGCCGTGCACCTTCATGATGGAGGACTCGATGGCGTACTCCTCCACCGCCGCCAGCAGGCGCGCCTCGGCGTCCGGCGCGCGCTTGTCCCCCTGTCCCAGGCGCGCGTCCACGAGCCCCGCGGTGCGGTACGTCATGCTCTCCACCGCATGGACGAGCGCGGCCATGCGGGCCAGCTTCTCGCGCGACAGCGGGAACTGGGCGATGGGCGCGCCGAACTGCTTGCGCTCCTGCGTGAAGCGCAGCGCGCCCTGGAGCTGGAGCTTCATGCCCCCCAGCACGGCCGCGCCCAGCTTGAGGCGGCCGTAGTTGAGGATGTTGAAGGCAATCTTGTGGCCCTTGCCCACCTCGCCCAGCTGGTTCTCCACCGGGACGCGCGCGTCCTCGAAGTAGAGCGGGCAGGTGGAGGAGCCCCGGATGCCCATCTTGTGCTCCTCCGGCCCCACGGTGAGGCCGGGCGTGTCCTTCTCCACGATGAAGCCGGTGAACCGGTCCCCGTCCACCTTGGCGAAGACGATGAACACGTCCGCGAAGGCCGCGTTGGTGATGTAGAGCTTGGAGCCGTTGAGAATCCAGTGCTTGCCGTCGGGGGACCGCACCGCCTTCGTCCTGGCGCCCAGCGCGTCGCTGCCGCTGCCCTGCTCCGTGAGCGCGTAGGCCGCCACCCACTCACCGGTGGCCAGCTTCGGCAGGTACTTCGCCTTCTGCTCGGCGTTGCCGAACCAGACGATGGGCAGCGTGCCGATGCCGGTGTGCGCGCCGAACGTCACCGACCACGAGCCGTTGAGGCTCATGGCCTCCGCCAGCAGCAGCGACGTCGTCTTGTCCAGGCCGGTGCCGCCGTAGGCCTCGGGGATGTCCACGCTCAAGAGGCCCAGCTCGCCGGCCTGGCGCAGCAACTGGCGCAGCAGCGCGTTGTCCTTGGCCTCGATGCGCTCGGCCAGGGGGAGGACCTGCTCACGGGAGAACTGGAGCGCCGTCTGGAAGAAGAGGCGCTGCTCCTCCGTGAAGGTCTCCGGTGTGAGGATGCGGGCCGAGCCCACCTCCTCGAAGAGGAACGCGCCACCGGGCGCATGCCCCTGCCGCGAAGCGGCCTTGGGTTCGGCATCCATGAACATCCCTCCAGCGGACGAGCGCGCCCCGCCCTGGGGCCTGAATCTAACCCTCCGGCGGAAAACCGTCCGCGAGTTCGCGCCAGTCCACGCGAAGGGGCGAGCGGCGCCCTTCACGTCAGCCGAAGCAGGTCGTCCTGGACACCGCGCACGCCAGGCTACGGACCGCCGCCTTCGCTGTCGGCCTTGGCCCGAGCCCGCTTGCCCCGCGCCACCTCGGTGGCGAGCGCCTCCAGGCGCGGTGTCCAGAACACGCGGAACTGCTCCAGCCACGCGTCGACCTGCTGAAGCGGCGCCGGGTCGACGCGATAGAGGCGGCGAGTCCCTTCCGCGCGAACCTCCGCGAAGCCGCTGTCGCGCAGCACCTTGAGGTGCTGGCTGACCGCCGGCTGGCTGATGCCGAACTCCGCCTGGATGGACTCGGTCACCTCGCCAGAGGGGCGCTCCCCCCCGGCCAGGAGCTCGAGGATGCGTCTGCGCACCGGGTCACCCAGGACGTCGAAGGCATGCATCGTGGCTATCAGGTCCCCGGATGCCGCACGTCCGGCGGCGGCGCACCAGTATAGAAGGCCGTCGTCCGCGCCGCGCGTGCCTTCGCCGCCGCGGCGTCCTCTCCCCGCGTCACATCCGCCTGCCCCCAGCCCTCGCTGCTGGCCGTGATGAACACCTTGCCTTCATCCGACGTCGTCCAGGCCTCCACCGCCGCGCTGTCGACAGCGGCGCCGCCGGACGCCAGGTGCAGGCCCAGGCCCATCAACCCCAGCTCCCAGCCGACTCCGGTGGCGCCAGGGCCGTAGTCGTCCCAGAAGGGACTCACATGGGCCAGGTGCTCCAGCCGCAGCCGGGCGCCACCGCCCGGGGCCGCGGCCAGGATGACGTCCACCCAGCTGATACCGCCCCCGAACTCCCACGTCAGCCCCAGGTGCCGCGGCGCCTCGCAACGGGTGATTGTCCCGCTGGCATTGCCCTTGAGCGCGTAGCGCCCCCCCAGCTTCAGGTCGCCGGACACCGGAAGGAACCAGCGGGGGATGCGCTCGGGGTTGGTCAGCGCGTCCCAGAGGTCCTCCACCGTCGTGTCGTAGTCGCGCATGGCGACGACGACGCGCGCGGGCTTGCCCTCATGCTCACGGCTCTCCACCTCCCGCACGACGGCCCCCAGGTACCGCTGCACATCAATCATGTCGCCTCCAAATATAAGTATGCACCTATATAAACGGCGACTTATTGAAGAAGTCAACGCTCAAGGCGATGACTCCGGGGCCTGGTGGGGCGTGGGATAGACGAAGCACAGGGTGTCGAACAGCGGCTCACCCGGCGCGGTGAAGTTCGCGCCGAGCGCCCGCGCCGCCTGCGCCACCTCCATGCCGAACGAGGGCACGAGGCAGAGGTCCTCGGACGTCTTGAAGCGCCCCTTGAGCAGGCCCAGGCCCCGGCGCAGCGTGACGATGTCCTGCCGCCCCGCCCGCACCGGCACCGAGGGACCGTTCGGGTCCGGGCCCGGCAACTTGCCCACGCTGGTGGTCAGCTCGAAGCCGTCCGCGCGCATGATGATGCGCAGCTTGCCCGGCGCGACCTCCTCCAGCCACGCGCGGAAGCCCGCTTCGTCCCGTAGCACCACGGGATAGGCCACCGGCCCATCCGGGTGCGCCAGCCACACGGCCTCCGCCGAGTCCCGCAGCACGGTGAACAGCTCCGACGTCTGCACCAGGAAGGTGTCCGCGTCCGGCACCACCAACACCGCGTGCCCTCTCACGCGCTGCGCCAGCCGCGTGGCGTCATCCAGGCGCGCCGGCTCGAAGGTCTCCGCTCCCACGCGCACGCGCTCTCCCGCCAGCGCCACCCGGAGCGCGGCGGCTGGGAGCGGCTCACCCTGGATGGGGCCCGCAACCTCCACTTCGGCCGGCGACGCGGGTCGCGGAGCTTCCGGCGTCGCCGCGCCCGGCACGGCGAGCGAGGGCAGGGGCGCGGGCTTCAAGGACTTGAGCGGCTCGGCCCGCGGCTCCTCACGACAGCCGGCGGCCACCACGACGAGCAGCACCACGGCGAGCGCCTGGGTGACCGCGGACATGCCCCGCACCGTCCTCATCGTGCCTTCCTCCCAAGTGGCCGCCATCCAACGGCGCGGATGATGACGCATCGGTACGTGGCGCGCGGAGCGGGCATCCTTCGGCGCCCGGCCCTGCCCCCCGGCACCCAGAACACCTCGGGCACCACCATGGCGGTGGCTGTCGCGAGACGTAGGAAGAGGCACACCCATCCCCCAATCACAACCAACGGATTTTTCCCGTCATGGCGTTTTGCCTACCCCATGATACCTTCAGGCGCCCCTGCCAAGACAGCGCGGGCCCCCTTGGCGCAGCGGCCACCTGCACCCGAAGGAACCGGAACGAACGTGCAGCAGCCTTCCGAAGGGCTTCATTTCGGTAAATACAAGCTGCTCGAGCGCATCGCGACGGGCGGGATGGCGGAGATCTACCGCGCTCGGATGACAGCGGCGGCGGGTGTCACCAAACCGGTGGTCATCAAGAAAATCCTCCCGGGCTATGCGGACAACAGCGCCTTCCTGTCGATGTTCGTCAACGAGGCCCGCATCGCCGCGGGGCTGAGCCACGGCAACATCGCCCAGGTCTTCGACTTCGGCGAGGTGGACGGCGAGTACTTCATCGCCATGGAGTGGGTGGACGGCCGCACCCTGTCGAGCGTCATGCGGCGCGCGCGGGAGAAGGGCATGTACACCCTGCCCCAGCCGCTGGCGCTGCTCATCGCCGTGGAGATGCTGGAGGGGCTGGCCTACGCCCACACGCGCCTGGATGAGCGCGGACGGCCGCTCCACATCGTCCACCGCGACGTCAGCCCGCAGAACGTGCTGCTCAGCTACGAAGGCCAGGTGAAGCTGGTCGACTTCGGCATCGCGCGGGCGCGGCTGGCCGGCAGCGCCGAGCCGGTGGAGCACGACCTCAAGGGCAAGTACACCTACTTCGCGCCGGAGCAGGTCCGCGGGCGCGAGCCCGACGCGCGCTCGGACATCTTCGCCGCGGGCGTCGTCATCTACGAGATGCTGTGCGGCCGCCTCCCCTTCGAAGGGAAGATGCCGGACGTGCTGCGCAAGCTCGCCCTGGGGGACTTCCCGCGGCCCCGCGACCTCAACCCCGGCATCCCCACCGCGCTGGAGCGCATCCTGCTCACCGCGCTGGCCGTGGAGCGCGAGCAGCGCTACGCCACCGCGGAGGCCTTCGCCGAGGCCCTCACCCGCCACCTCCACACGGCCGCGCCCGACGTGTCCTCCAGCGCGCGCGCCCACTTCATGGGCTACCTCTTCGAAGCGGAGCTGGTGGGCGAAGGCCGCCCCGTGCTGCTGCCCCGCGAGTTCCTGGCGCAGATGGCCCGGTGGACCCACTCCCCCTTGGAGCGCCGCGCCCTCCGGGAGATGGCGCCGCCCGTCCGCGAGCCGGCCGCTGACGAGGAGGAGCGGACCCCCATCGCCGAGTTCGAGCCGCCCCCCACCCAGGCCTCCGAGCCCGCCGACGGGCGGATGGAGCGCACCACGCAGCCGCTCCCCGCCCTCCTGCCCGGCCCGGGTGTCCCGCCCCTGGACGCGGCGGCATCGCGGACGATGGGCATGCCCCGGGCCGTCACCCTGGGCGCGCCCATCATCGTGGCGCTGATGGCCACGCTGGCCCTGCTGGTGTCGAACAGCACGGGCACCTTCTCCGTGGAGCTGAGCTCGTCGCCCCCGGGCGCCGCCATCCGGGTGAACGGCCAGCCGCAGACGGCGCGCACGCCCGCCCTGCTCACGCAGCTTCCCGCGGACGCGGAGCACCTGCTGGAGGTCCAGGTCCCGGGCATGGTGGCGTGGAGCCAGACGGTGCGGGCCGAGCGTGGCACCACCCTGGCCGTCCATGCCCGCCTGCTCCCCAAGCGGATTCTAGGCCCCGCCCAGCAGCCGCACCGCGCCACGCCTCCTCAGGAGGTGCGGATGCCCGCCGAGCGGATGTCCCTGTCCAGCGTGGCGCACGCCTTCCGCGTGCCCTACCTCTCCACCGCGCAGATGCGGCTGGACCCGTCGCGCACCTACAGCGTCCAGGTGGAGGGCTGGGCTTCGCTGGGCCATGCCAGCCTGGTGGAGCACGCCGGCTACTTCCTGGAGGGGGACGCGCGGCTTGCGGCGCATGAGTCCTTCGGCGTGCTGGACGGCGAGGAGCGGCTGGTGCGCCACGCCTCGCGCCTCCATGTCTTCCTGCTGGACTCGAATCGGACGGACAACCACGGCACGCTGCTGGTCCGCGTGCGCGAATGGGACAACGACGGCCCCGTCACCACCTTGCGCGTGGACGCCCGGACGCACGCGGTGAAGCTGTCACGCGCCGACCGCTTCCTGCTGAGCGGGCTGGAGCCGGACACGCACTACGACGTCGTGCTGCGGGACACCGCCGAGTCCGCGCGCACACGGGGCTTCGACGGGGGGCCGGTGGGCCGCGTGCTGGGCCTGTACGGCGCCGGAGAGGGGCCGGAGAGCGCGTCCGGCCTGCTGACGCTGCTGGAGTTGGGCCGCCCCCTGCGCCTGCGGGGCGCCTCCTGGCTCCAGCTCGCCTTCCCCGACGACCATCTGGCCGACAACACCGGCAGCCTGGTGCTTGAGGTATCGCCCGTGGCAGCCCCCGGCACCTCGCCCGCTCCCCCTCTGGGGCCTCCCACGCCCGCTCCCACCCGGTAACGTGCCGCTACAGCGGTGCAGCGACCTGTCGCCGAAAAGTTGATCACCGGAGGCTGCCCCCTACCCTGGGCGCCACGGAGGACTCACCATGAAGAAGCTGGTGGCGGTGGCCGTGTTCGGCCTGATGGGAACCCTGGGAATGGCCGCGCGCGTGGACGCCCGGCCGGGAGTGGACGGGATGGAGCCAACGGATGCACAGGTCGAGGCGGCGCTGGACGCGGGGCAGCAGCGGGTGCTGGGCAACCTCCTCGGGGTTCAGCGCACGGACGCACGTCCAGCGGCAATCCCCCGGTAAACTCGTGGCGTCCGACGTGGCTCGGTGCTAAGCCCGGGCCTGTTCCGACGTTCAGCCCACCAACCTCACCCGTGAGGGGGACATGCCTGAAGGGTCCGCGTCACTCCAGCTCGCGGTTGGCGACCGGGTCGTCTATCCGAACCAAGGGGTCTGCCGAGTCTCCGCCATCGATGTGAAGGAAGTGGCGGGACAGAAGCTCACCTTCGTCACGATGCGCCGCGAAGAAGATGGCGCCGTCGTGATGGTGCCCGAGGGCAAGGTGCTCTCCATCGGCGTGCGCAAGGTCGCATCCGCCGAGGACGTGGAGGCCATCTTCTCCTTCCTCCGCTCGGACAGCGACAAGGCCGACCTCGACTGGAAGCAGCGAGCCCGCACCAACCTGGACCGGATGACCCAAGGCGGCATCATGGGTCTGGCCGAGGTGGTGAAGGGGCTCCAGGTGCTCAGCGAGCTGCGCCCGCTGCCAACCAAGGAGCGCGAGCTCTACGACAATGCCCGGCACCTGCTGGTGACGGAGGTCGCCGCCGCGCTGGGCACCGCCGAGGTCAACGCCGAGGACGCCATCGACATCGTCCTCTTCCCGCCCGGCCGCGAGCGCCCCAAGCGCACCGCCGCCGAGTTCCAGCGCGAGGACGGCGACCTGGACCTGGACAGCGACCTGCTGGGCCTGGACAGCGACCTGGACCTGCCGTCCGACGAGGAGCCCTCCGAGCCGTCCGACGAGGAGTCCAGCGAGGAAGGCGAGTCCGAGGAGGCCGAGGCCTCCGAGGAAGGCGCCCCCAAGAAGCGCGGCCGTCCTCCCAAGGCCAAGGCGGAGGCGCCCGAGGGCGCCGAGCCCGCCGCCCCGAAGAAGCGCGGCCGTCCGCCCAAGCCCAAGCCGGAGGCCACGGCCGAGGGCGCCGAGCCCGCGGCGCCGAAGAAGCGCGGCCGTCCGCCCAAGCCCAAGCCGCCCGAGGCGGAGGGCGCCGCCCCCGCCGCGCCCAAGAAGCGCGGCCGTCCGCCCAAGGTCAAACCGCCCGAGGGTGAGAGCTGAAAGCCCCATGGACCGACGGGCCCCTGCACCTGGGGCCCTTCCGCCGAGGTGACGCCCCGTGATTCGCGTCGTGACGCTGGACCCCTTCGACGACAAGCAGCTCGCGAAGTTCAACCGCACGCTCTACACGGCGTTCGGCGTGGGCAGTGAGCACTCCGGCAGCGCGGAGGTGCCCGCGGGCATGTCCGAGCCGCTGGATGCGGAGAAGCTGATGGATGAGGTGCAGGGCATCCGTTCCTACAAGGACGACAAGGTGCTGCTCCTCACCACGCGCAAGCTGAAGGACCGCGAGCTCCCCAGCGGCGTGGCGCCCACGGCGGGCTTCGCGCGCCAGGGGAAGGACCGCGCCATCCTCACCATCGCGCCCCACAAGGACCTGGAGAGCGCCTTCAAGGCCGTCACCCGGCACGCGCTCCACCAGCTGGGCCACCTCTGGGAGCTGCACCACTGCCTGGACCCGCGCTGC
Organism: Myxococcus sp. AM010; assembly: GCF_013372585.1. NCBI lineage: Bacteria > Pseudomonadati > Myxococcota > Myxococcia > Myxococcales > Myxococcaceae > Myxococcus > Myxococcus sp. AM010. The sequence continues at coordinate 29,965 of NZ_JABXEO010000056.1, read as the reverse complement.
TCGATGTACCCGCCCTGGACGCCGTCCTTCGCTCAGGGTGAAGCCATCTTCTGCACCTTCTGCCGCGAAAAGAGCGAGCAGAAGATTCGCCTTGCGAAGTCCTAGCCTCACCCGCGCGCTGCCCCTCGTGGAGCTGGGAGGCCTGCTCCTGGTCGCGCTCCTGTGCCTGCTCTTCCACCTGCGCCTGCCAGGCCGCCTCCCGTCGGAGGCGGACTACCGCGCGGTGGCGGAGCGCCTCCAGGCGGAGGCCCAGCCGGGTGACGCGGTGCTGCTCTTCCCCTGGTGGGCGGAGCGCGCCCGCCTCTTCGTCCCCTCCTCGCTGCCGGTGTACGGCTACCTGGGCTCGGACCGGGACGACTTGTCCGCGCACCCGCGGGTCTGGGTGCTGGGTCAGCCGGAGCTGCCCCGCTCGGACGAGGCGGGCTTCCTCGAAACCTTCCTGCCCGGCCGCCGCGCGGTGGGTGCGCCTTCGCGGCATGGCACGCTGACACTTGCGCTCCATGAGAACGGCCGGCACCGGCCCCGGCGCTTCACCGCCACGGAGGCCTACGCGCGCGCCCGCGTGTACCTGGAGCAGCCGGACGGCACGCGCCGCGACTGTCCCTTCGACGGCAAGGCGCACCGCTGCCCCGGACCCACGCACCTGTACGTGGCGCCGGAGTGGCATGAAATCCTCTACGAGCCGCGGCGCTGCCTGTGGATGCACGCGCCGGGCGGCAAGCAGCGGCTGGTGGCGGAGCTGGACGGCGTGCCCGGTGGCCTGGGCCTGAGGCTGGAGGGCGGCATCATCTTCGAGCACGCCTTCCCCAAGGACTCGCGCCTCTCCACCACGCACCTGGGCGTGGATGACGCGGCGAGCGGCGCGCGGCTCTTGTCGCTGGCGATACCGCCGGGCCTGGAGGGCGTGCAGAAGGCCGAGGTCCGGCTCCCCCAGGGCGCGCCACATACGGTGAAGGTCTGGGTGCAGGCGGACAACGCGGACCGGCGGCAGGTGTGCCTGGACGTGCTGGCCGTGGAGCCCGAAGTGGGAGTGCGGGGATGATGCGAGGACGCGCCCCCACGCGCGACGAGAAGTCCCTGGCCTGGGCGCTCTGGGTGCTGGCCTTCGCGGCGCTGTGGCTGACGGAGTCCGCGGTGGGCTACACGCGCGACGAGAGCGTCTACTTCATCGCGGCGGAGGGCTACGCGAGCTGGTTCCGGCAGCTCTTCCAGTCACCGACCCGGGCGCTGACGGACGCGGCCATCGTGCGCGCGTGGGACTACAACCACGAGCACCCGGTGCTGATGAAGACGCTGTTCGGCCTGAGCCACCTGCTCTTCCACACGGGGCTGGGGTGGATGCGGTCTGCGACGGCGTTCCGCCTCCCCGCCTTCGCCCTGGCGGCGCTGATTCCCGCGCTGTCCTTCCTGCTGGGCAGCGCCATGTACGGCCGCCTCGCGGGGCTGTTCGCCGCCTTCGCCTTCATGCTGGTGCCGCGGCAGTACTTCAACGCGGAGATGGCGTGCTTCGACGTCCCCGTGGCCGCCATGTGGCTGCTCGTCGTGTACTGCTTCTGGCGCGCCCTGGAGGACGTGCGCTGGGGCCTGTGGTGCGGCGTGGCCTTCGGCCTGACGCTGGCCACCAAGCACAACGCGCTGTTCCTCCCCTTCGTGCTGACGCCCTTCGCGCTGTGGCGCGCCTACAGCGCCAGCCAGGGGCAGCCGGAGGCCCGCGCCTGGCTGGGCCGCTTCGTGGGCGTCTTCACGGCGGTGGCCGTGTTCTACGGCCTGCTGGTGCTGTCGCTGGGCGGCGGCGAGGGCTTCCAGCGGAAGTTCCTGCTGCTCAGCCCGCACACGCTGCTGTTCGCGGGGCTCGCGGTGGGCGGCGCCTGGGTGCTCAAGGGCGTGGACAAGGTGAGCGCGCCGGTGACGCGCGCGCTGGTGCCCATCGCCGCCATGGCGGTGCTGGGGCCCGTCATCTTCTACCTGCACTGGCCCTACCTGTGGCACCAGCCGGTGGACCGCACCGCGTGGTACCTGGCCTTCCACGCGAAGCACAACCACTACGCCTGGTTCTATCTGAACCAGCTGCTGCGCGAGCCGCCCTTCCCGCTCGCCTACGTCGTCGTGAAGACGGCGCTGACGGTGCCCACCAGCATCTTCGTCCCCATGGTGACGGGCCTGGCGGCGCTGGTGGCGCGCATGGTGCTGGGTGCCTTCGCGCGGACGCGCGCGTGGGTGGCGCGCCCGGTGACGATGACCGAGGCGCTGGTGTGCGTGAACGCGGTGACGTCCATCCTCATCATCAGCCACCCGCAGGTGCCGCACTTCGGCGGGGTGAAGCACTGGTTCCCGTCCATGGTGTTCCTGGGCATCCTCGCGGGCGCCGCGGTGGCCCGGGGCTGCGCGGCGCTGTGGGAGCGGCTGAAGGGGAAGTGGCCCTCACTGCCCCAGGCCGCGGTGGCCGTGCCGGTGTTCGCCGTGCTGCTGGCCCCCGCGCTGGTGTACTCGGTGCGCGTGTTCCCCTACGGGACGGCGGCGTACTCGGAGCTGGCGGGTGGACTGCCAGGCGCGGCCACGCTGGGCATGCAGCGCCAGTTCTGGTCCAGCCACGTCACCGGCGTGCTGCCGTGGATCAACGCGAACGCGAAACAGGGCGCGCGCCTGTTCCTGCACGAGGTGCACGGCGGCTCGTTCCGCGACTACCAGCGCAACGGGATGCTGCGGAAGGACCTGCGCGCGGTGGGCAGCCCGGCGGACGCTGACATCGTCGCGTACCAGTACCACCAGGAGTTCCGCGAGCACGAGTTCCTCACGTGGCAGGCCTTCGGCACGCGCACGCCGGTGACGGGCCTCTACGTGGATGAGACGCCCCAGGTGGTCGTCTACCTCCGGCCGGAGGCGCGGTAGCGCTTCACGAAGGAACGCCTCCGGAGGATGCGGAGCGGCGAGAGGAAGTCGAATTCCCATCCCAGAATGCGAATCCCACTCCATGCCCTCATCGCGGCGACGCTCGTGGCCTCCGCTTGTGGAGACGAAGCCCCATCCCCGACGGCTCCCGGTTCGGACGAAGCCCTCGCTTCACGGGAGCAGGCGGCGTTCTCCGGTGTGAATGGCACCTACTGTCTGGTCAGCCCCTACAACTGCAAGCTGCAAGCGTCTGGTGGGAACCGCGTGCCCACCAACGCGCCCGAGGACGACAACTGGGGCCTGGTGACGGGTGTTCCCATCCGGGACGGCCACGGCACGGTGGTGGGCACCAACACGCGGACGAGCGCGGCCTTCAACCACGGCCAGACGCGCACCTTCGCGGGTGAGAAGCACGCCTTCGCGGTGTCGACGTCCAACTCCAGCGCCGGGTGGCTGCCCATCTCCAGCATCGTGGGGAGGACGTCCTTCGAGCAGAAGGTCGGCCACGTCTCCGCGCTGGGCACGGGCCTGGACAAGCTGGGCTGCTACGCCGTGCGCGACTGGCACGACACCACGCTCGAATTCAAGAAGGTCGTCTACGACAGCACGGCGACGCACGAGCGCGCGGGCGACTACCTGCCGCTGGTTCGCGCCAATGGTCTGCGTTCGGCGAACCTGGTCTTCAACGTGCCGGGCTTCGCGCTGGGCGGCCCCTCGGTGGACCACTTCCCCGCGGGCACGAAGTTCCAGCGCCTGGACGTCCCCACCGAGCACGGCGTGCCGTCCATCGACATTCCCCTGTGGGTCCAGGATGGCGCGGGACGCTACCGCCAGCAGTCCGGCACCATGAAATTCCTCTACGGTTACGTCATCGCCGCCACGGGAACGAAGCGCAACGGGTGGATGGCCCATGACGGCCTCCAGGTCAGCTCCGGCTGTCCCTGAGCCCCGCCCCAGGAGCGCGTCCGCGGCGCGCGCGGAGGACATGACGCCGTGCGTGCGCGCGTCCGCCCGGCTGAGGTGTGCACTGGCGGTCGTTGCCGGTGGCGCGCCCTGTCACAGGACAACCCCTGACCTCCCCCCAGGGCGAGGCTCCGAAGTAGGCTGGGGGTGGCAGGTGAAGGCTCTTCCACACCCCGGGAGGGACACATGAGGCGCTGGACTGGGTTGTTGGCGGTGGCCGCGCTGTGTGGCGCGGCTTGTGACGGAAAGAAGTCGACGGACAGGCCCACGCGGGCACAGCTGCGGAAGACGGGGGGGGCCACGGTGGAGGTCATCCCCTCCGACGACCAGCTCCCCTACTGCATGCTGTACACGGTGTCCGAGAAGGGCGTCATCCGGCAGCTCACGCTGACGCGGGAGAACCGCTCCATCCGCTGTGATGCGAACAAGCCCGTGGCGCACACGAGCTTCCGCATCCCCGTGCAGGAGGGGAAGGTCCGCATGTACATCTTCTTCTCCGACGAACGCATCCCCGCGGGCCCGGTGGCGCAGCAGCTCTACGAGCTTCGCGGCCAGGAGCGCATCAACGCCATGGACCTGCGCCTGCCCGGCCGCGTGTTCGTGGAGACGCTGGAGTTCACCCCCGAGGAAGGCGGCACGCCCGTGACGGGCACCGTGGTGGGCGCGGGGGGAGACCCCGAACCCGAGGACACGGGCGCCCCGGTGCTGTCGGATGGCGGCACCGAGGGCGGCATGGGCGCCATGGACGACGCGCCCTGAGCCGTGAAGCGGTGCGCCGGGGGACGCCCCTCCCCCGGCGGGCGGCGGCTCAGTAGGCCTCGCGCGCCATGGCCAGCAGGTCCGCCTGCGACACCTTCCGCGGGTTGCTCAGGTGCGAGGCGTCCTGGAAGGCCTTCTTGGCGATTCGCTCCAGGTCCTTCTCCTGGACACCCGCGTCGCGCAGCCGCGAGGGGATGCCCACCGCCGCGTTGAGCTTGCGCACCCGGTCGATGGCGTTGGCCGCGAGCACCTCTTCGCGCGCCTGCGTCGTGTCCCCCAGCGCCACCGCGACCCGGGCCAGCCGCGCCGTACAAACAGCGCGGTTGAACTCCATCACCACGGGCAGGACGATGGCGTTGGCCAGGCCGTGGTGCACGTTGGCCACGGGCGTGAGCGCGTGGGCCAGCGCGTGGCAGGCGCCCAGGCCCTTCTGGAAGGCCATGGCGCCCTCCATCGCCGCCACCATCATGTCCGTGCGCGCGGCCAGGTCCTTGCCGTCGCGCACCGCCGTCTCCAGCGAGCGGCCCACGCGGTGGATGCCGTCGATGGCCACCGCGTCCGCCAGCGGGTGGAAGCCATTGGCCAGGTACGCCTCCAGGCAGTGGGTGAAGGCATCCATGCCCGTGGCCGCCGTGACGCCCGGCGGCAGCCCCAGCGTCAGCTCCGGGTCGCAGATGGCGGCGCGCGGCAGCAGGTGCGGACTGAAGATGACCGTCTTGCGGCCCGTGTCCTCTAGCGTCACCACGCCCGAGCGCCCCACCTCGGAGCCCGTGCCCGCGGTGGTGGGAATCGCGATGAGCGGCGGCAGGTCATCGCGCACGTACTGGTCGCCGCCCTTCGCGTCGTCGTAGCGGCTGAGCGGCGGCTCGTGCGTGGTGAGGAGCTGAATCAGCTTGCCCGCGTCCAGGGCGCTGCCGCCGCCCAGCGCGACGATGCCGTCGCAGGCGTGGCTCCGGTACGCCTCCAGGCCCGCGAAGACGTCGCGCTCGGTGGGGTTGGGCTCCACGCGGTCGAAGACCTCGCAGGCCAGCCCCGCCGCCTTGAGCACGTCCGCCACGCGCGCGGCCAGCCCCGCCTTCACCACGCCCGCGTCCGTCACCAGCAGCGGACGCTGGATGCCCAGGCGCTGGGCCTGCGCGGGCAGGCGCAGCAGCGCGCCGGCGCCGAAGACGATGCGCGTGGGCCACGCCATCTCGGTGACGCGCGGCTCGGAGGGAAGGTCGAACGGCTTCATGGCGGCTGCCTCATTCGCGCTCATCAGATGAGCTCCAGGTAACGCTCCAACTCCCAGTTGGTGACGGCGCGCTCGTACTGACGCACCTCCCACTCGCGCGTGCGCACGAAGTGGTCCACGAAGCCGTCGCCCAGCAGCTCCCGCGCGCGCTCGCTGCCCTTCAGCAGCGCCACCGCGTCCTTGAGGTTGCGGGGCAAGGGCGGCGCGTCGTTCTTCGCGTAGGCGTTGGCCTCGCAGGGCGCGGGCGGCTCCACCTCGTTCTCGATGCCCCACAAGCCCGCGGCCAGGCTGACCGCCATGCCGATGTACGCGTTCATGTCCGCGCCCAGCTGCCGGTACTCCACACGCATCGCCTTGGCGTTCTCACCGATGACGCGGAGGGCGGTGGTGCGGTTCTCCAGGCCCCACGTCACGGTGGTGGGCGCCCAGGTGTTCTCCACGCTGCGCTTGTAGCTGTTGATGGTGGGCCAGTAGAGCGCGGTGAGCTCCGGCATCAGCGCCACCTGCCCGCCGATGTAGTGGCGCAGCAGCGTGCTCATGCCGCGCGGCGCCTTCGCGTCGTGGAAGAGGTTGTTCGCCCCGTCCAAATCCCACAGCGATTGGTGGACGTGCCCCGAACACCCGGGCAGCTTCGCGTTCACCTTCGCCATGAAGCACGCGGTGAGGCCGTGGCGGGCGCAAATCTCCTTCACCACCGTCTTGAAGAGCGCGGCCTTGTCCGCCGACTTCTCGATGTCGTCGTAGCGGATGGCCGCCTCGAAGACGCCCGGCCCCGTCTCCGTGTGGAAGCCCTCGATGCCCAGGCCGAAGGCGTTGCACCCGTCGATGAGCGCATGCACCAGCGGCGCGTTGAGCGACGTGCGCAGCCACGAATAGCCGAACATGCCCGGCGTCAGCGGCGTCAGGTCCTGGAAGCCCTTGTCCCGCAGGCTCTGCGGCTGCTCCTTGAAGATGAAGAACTCGTACTCCGCGCCGAAGCGCGGCAGGTACCCCAGCGCCCGCGCGCGGGCGGCCACCTTCTGGAGGAGCTGCCGGGGGCTCGCCTCGAAGGGCGTGCCGTCGGGGTTCTCGAAGTCGAGCAGGAACGCCGCGGTGTCCGGCTCCCAGGGGATGACGCGGCCGGTGGACAGGTCCACCTTCGCGTGGGCATCCGGGTAGCCGGTGTGCCAGCCCGTCACCTCGGTGTTGTCGAGCAGGTCGTCGCTCAAGTCCCAGCCGAAGACGACGTCACAGAAGCCCAGGCCGCCCTGGGCGGCGCCGAGGAACTTCTCCAGGGAGATGTACTTGCCGCGCCAGACGCCGTCGACGTCCACCGCGCCCACCTTCACCTTCTGGATGCCCTTCTCGTCCAGCCACTGGCGCAGCGAGTCCATGCTCGCCGCGTCCCGCGCCGCCGGACCTCGCGCGGGCGCACGCGACGCCTTGCCGCGAACCCGGCGGGCCATGGCAGGGTGGGTCAGGACCTTCGCCTTGGGTCGGGTCGGCATCGATTCAATCCCCTCTCTTGCTGGAAACGCCTGACGCCCGGGGCTCCACCCGCCGCCCGGCCATGCACAGACTGGGGACGATGGATGAGCAGGTGAGCCAACGGGCGCCGGTCATGTGGGTACCTCGAAGCACACGGGAGCGCTCCTCTGCGACTGGCCAGGAACGGACACGCGGGGCACGACACGGTAGGACTGAGAACGCAATGCGGCAACCTACGACGGTGAAGAACGTCCTCTTGCTGAAAGCCGGTGACGCGGCCCAGTCGGTGCGCGTCTGCATCGGCGACTACGACCGGTGGTTTCTGCAAACCATTGGACTTTCCGGCTACCGCTTCGACGTCGTCCCGGTGCACCAAGGCGCACCCTTGCCCACGCGCGCGGAGGGCTACGACGCGGTGATGATGACGGGCTCGCCGCTGTCGGTGACGGCGCCCGCGCCGTGGATGCGGCGCGCCGCGGACTTCATGGTGGAAGCCGGTGAGCGGGGCACGCCCGTGCTGGGCGTGTGCTTCGGTCAGCAGCTCCTGGCGCATGCGTATGGCGGCGGCGTCTCACGCAATCCCCAAGGGAGGGAGACGGGCAGCGTCGAGGTGACGCTCACCGAGGCCGGCAAGCAGGACCCGCTCTTCGACGGCGTGCCGGAGCGCTTCACCGTGCAGGCGACGCACGAGGACATCGTCTCGCACCTCCCCGACGGCGCCCGGGTGCTGGCGGGCAACGCGAACACGGCCGCGCAGGCGCTGGCCTTCCGCCCCAACGTGCGCGGCGTGCAGTTCCATCCGGAGGCCGGCGTGGACACCCTTCGCGCCGTCATCGAGGCCCGCCGGGAGGGTCTGGAGCGAGCCTCCGTGGCGCGCGGCGCCGCGCCCGGCGAACATGTCCGTCAGCTGCTGGCGGGCCTCACGCCCTCTCCCGCGGGCCGTAGAATCCTGCTGAACTTCCTCGAGCGCTTCCCCTGACCTGACAGAGGCCCCCGTGTCCCGTCTCGCCCTGCCGCCCCTGCTCCTCGCCCTGCTCACCACCGCGTGCTCGGAGGACTTGTGCACCCAGGCGCCCCGCTGTGACGGCTCGGAAGCGCTCAACTGCGAGCCGGAGTGCACGGTGGGCCCGTGCTCCAGCGGCCCCATCCTCCAGGAGTGCACCGAGCGCACGACGTGCACCGTCGTCCCCGGCGACCGCAATGACGCGCGCTTCTACCGCTCCCGCGCCGTGTGCGCCGTCACCCTGGAGGCCTGCGACCCGGCGACCGCGGCCCCGCCGACCTGCGGGAGCGACCGCTTCGTCACCGGCTGCAGCGCCTACCGCCGCGACCTCCGCGTGTCCTGCTCCCAGTCGGCGCTCTACTTCGCGCAGGTGCCCCCCCTGCTGCCAGGGCGTGGGCCCGGACGACGGCGGCACCGACGCGGGCACGGGCGACGGTGACGCGGGCGTCCCCGACGCGGGCACGGCCGACGCCGGGATTTGAGGTAGAGAAGAAGCCATGGCGTCGCGCTGGGACCACCTCTTCGACCTCAAACCGGTTTCCCTGCTGGAGCACCTCCTGGAGGAGGTGGCGAAGCTGCTGCACAAAGACCTGCAGCAGTGGCCCCCCCCCGTCGAGGAGCTGGACCTGGACACCGGGGGCCACTTCGCGCCGCTCTTCACGGAGCCCCGGCCCCGGCCGTCCGGCGCCGTCTACACGGAGGCCTTCCGGCTGGCCCACTGGGAGCTGGCGCGAGAGACGGACGCCTACGACGACTACATGCGCAACAAGCGCTACCTGGAGCGGGGCCTGGTGCCGGGCGACCGGCTGCCCCTGCTGCTGCTCAGCCGCTGGCTCACCGAGCAGATGCTGGGCCTGGGCGAGGCCACCGAGGGACGCGTCAAACGCAAGCACATGCGCGACTGCCTGGTGCGGCTCCAGTCGAAGCTCAGCGCCTTCCCGGTGCCCAGCGCCTGAGCCGCCACCAGGTCGCCCGGTGAAATGTTGAATGGGCACCATCCCCCTCCCAGGACGTGGGCGGGGCGCGCGCGCGTGGCGGCCCTTGTCACCGGGAGGGCACTGCCGTAAGCCAGACCGCATGTCGCCGCAGCCTTTGGACTCCGCCACCTCCGCCAACCGACGCAAGCGCCTGCTCCTCTTGGGCGCGCTGTGGCTGAGCATGGCGCTGGTCCTGCTGGCCTTCCGCTCGGTGGTGATGCCCTTCGCGGGCGCCGCGCTCATCGCCTACCTGGTGCAGCCGCTGGTGGGACGCATCTCCCGGGTGAAGGTGGCCGGTCGGCCGGTGCCGCGCTGGGCGGCGCTGCTGCTCATCTACGCCGGCTTCTTCGTGGGCGTGTACCTCTTCATCGTCGCGCTGGCGCCCCAGCTCTACCGCGAGCTGTCGCGCGTCAGCCGTGAGGCGGTGACGTTCGCCAACACGCTCACTCCGGAGCAGGTCCAGGAGCTCGCGCAGCGCTCGGAGACGTGGCTCAGCACGCGGGGCATTCCCGTGGCGCTCTCCAACCGCGCGCTGGAGGGCGCGGACGCGGAGAGCAGCAACAGCACCTTCGGCTTCGCGTTGGACCTGGAGCAGTTCCTGGGGGACGCGGTGAAGCGCGTGTCCATCCTGGTGCAGGAGAACCTGGGCGACATCGTCAACGTGTCCCGCAACATCGTCACCAGCGTGGCCACGGGCGTCTTCATGCTCTTCTTCGTGCTGATGGTGGCCGCGTTCTTCTCCATCGACGCGCAGGCCATCCGCCACTACTTCGGCACGCTGATTCCGCCGGAGTACGCCACCGACGCGCGGCAGCTGCTGGAGCGCATCGACCGCTCGCTGTCCGGCGTGGTGCGCGGCCAGGTCACCATCTGCATCGTCAACGGCATCCTGACGTTCATCGGCCTCTTGCTGTTCGGCGTGAAGTTCGCGTTCCTGCTGGCGACCATCGCCACCTTCTTCAGCCTCATCCCGATTTTCGGCACCATCCTCAGCTCGGTGCCCATCGTCCTCATCGCGCTGGCGGACGGCTTCCAGAAGGGGCTGGCGATCCTGGCGTGGATCATCGGCATCCACGCGCTGGAGGCCTACTTCCTCAACCCCAAAATCATGGGGCAGGCGGCGCACCTGCACCCCGTCATCGTCGCCTTCTCCCTCATCGCCGGAGAGCGGCTCTTCGGGCTGGTGGGCGCCCTCTTCGCGGTGCCCGTGGCGTCCGTCCTGGTGGCGTGCTTCGACTACGCGCGGCTCATGGCCCAGCCCGCGCCCGCGGTGGCCCTGGCCACGCCCGGCCCGCTGCCCGCCGAACGTCAGCCGCCCGCCGCCTGAGCCCTACTGACAGGCGGCGGCGCAGCGCGCTTCACGGCAGGTGGGGATGCAACGCCCGCAGTCGATGGAGCCCTCCGGGCAGCCACTGGTGCAGGGGGCGCCGCACGTCGGCCCTTCGTCCGCGTGCGTGACGGCGGTCCCCAGCCCACAACACGCGTTGGCCACGCAGTCGTCGTCCGAGTAACACGTCTGGTCGGACAGCACCGGGGGAACGTCCTCCAGCGGCAGGTCCTCCAGGCCGTCACACCCCACTCCACCGCCGCCCAGCGTCACCCCCAGCACGAGGGTGAGCAGGCGGAAACGTCCGTGTCTGAGCAATGGACACCCCTTGCCCGGACACTCTCTACCGGTTCATCGACCCGAGGAAGTCCGCATTCGACGGGGTGGGCCGCATGTGTTTGAGCACGAACTCCATCGCGTCGATGGGGGTGAACGGGTGGAGCACCTGCCGCAGGGCGGTGATGCGCACCAGGTCTCCCGGGCCGAGCAGCAGCTCCTCCTTGCGCGTACCGGACTTGTTGATGTCCAGCGTCGGGAAGATGCGCTTCTCCATCAGCTTCCGGTCCAGGACGATTTCGGAGTTACCCGTGCCCTTGAACTCCTCGAAGATGACTTCGTCCATGCGGCTGCCGGTGTCGATGAGCGCGGTGCCAATGATGGTCAGCGACCCGCCCTCCTCGATGTTGCGCGCGGCGCCGAAGAAGCGCTTGGGCTTGTGGAGCGCGTTGGCGTCCACGCCGCCGGACAGAATCTTGCCGGACGCGGGCACCACCGTGTTGTAGGCGCGCGCCAGACGGGTGATGGAGTCCAGCAGGATGCAGACGTCGTACTTCTGTTCGACCAGGCGCTTGGCCTTGTCGATGACCATCTCCGCCACCTGCACGTGGCGCGTTGCGGGCTCGTCGAAGGTGGAGGACACCACCTCGCCGCGCACGTTGCGCTCCATGTCCGTCACCTCTTCCGGGCGCTCGTCCACGAGCAGCACGATGAGGTACACGTCCGGGTGGTTGCGGCTGATGGCGTGCGCGATGTTCTGCAGCAGCACCGTCTTGCCGGCCTTCGGCGGCGCCACGATGAGGCAGCGCTGGCCCAGGCCGATGGGGCAGAACATGTCGATGATGCGCGTGGTCATCTCCGACGCCTCGTGCTCCAGCTTGAGCTTGCGCGTCGGATAGAGCGGCGTGAGGTTGTCGAACAGGATGCGCTCGCGCGCCGCGTCCGACATCGGGTCCGCGAAGTTGACCTTGTCCACCTTCTGGAGCGCGAAGAAGCGCTCGCCCTCGCGGGGCTGGCGGATGGGGCCCGTCACCGTGTCGCCGGGGCGCAGGTTGAAGCGGCGCACCTGCGACGGGGACACGTAGATGTCGTCCGGGCTGGGCTGGTAGTCGCTGTCGGCGCTGCGCAGGAAGCCGAAGCCGTCGCTGAGCAGCTCCATTACGCCTTCCGCGTGGACCTCGAAGCGCTTGTCGGCGATGCCGCCCAGCAGCGCGAAGATGAGGTCCTGCTTCTTCAGGCCCTGGTACCCCTCGACGCCCACGTCGTGCGCCATCTTCGAGAGGTCGGTGATCTTCATCCGCTTCAGGTCATTGAGCTTGATGACCTGCATGGGCTCGCCGTCGCGGGTGACTTCCGTGATGGCGGGGGCTTCGGGCGGCTCCGGAGGCGGCGGCAGGGTGGCGGCCGGCTCTTCGGCCTCGCCAGAGATGCGGGCCTCCTGGAGGTCGTCGTCCCGCACCGGGCGGGAGATGGGGGTGAGCACCGGACGGGGCGGCTCGGCGGGGGCCTCCTCGACCTCGGCGCTGGGCTCGTCGTCGCGGCGGGCGGCGCTGCGACGGGCGCGCGGGGCGGGCTTTTCGGCCTCGTCCCGCTCCACCGTCTTCGCGGCGCGCTTGCGGCGGGGCTTCTCCGTGTCCGCCTCGACGGGGACATCGGTGTCAGCAGCCTTCTCTCTCGAAGTACGGGCTTTACGCATGTCTGTAACGCTTAGGGAGGAGTGATGCGCCCGAGGACTCGGACAGGTGGAATGGCGGGGGGAGACGTCCGCGCAGCCCTCGGAAGCACCTTCCAGGAGGACGGCCCCGCCGGAATCCCAGGAAGGGACTGCGCGGGCGTGAGCCTTGTGGTTGGGAGAAGAGTCGGCGCCGTCGGATACACCTGCGCCATGAACCGCGAGGGACGTTATTGACCCCCTCCTGGCCTGTCAAGGCATCTTGAAGGCCGCGGTTGCATCGCTTCCAGCTAAGCAACACGCCCCCCCGGGCCCTCATTTCCAGCCGGCCGTGCGGGCCTTCCGGGGCCGGCGACCGGACCTTGTCAGTCGGAACCGTAGAGTGGCCGCCTTTCGAGGCACGCGCCGCCGCGCCGTGTTTTGGAGTAAGGACCGCGAACCGTGGACGACTTCCAGAAAGCCGCAGCCCGAGCCCGTGAGCTCCACCGTGAGCTGGCGCACCACAACTACCGTTACTACGTCCTCGACTCGCCCGAGGTCAGCGACGCGCAATACGACACGCTGATGCGCGAGCTGCAGGACCTGGAGGCGAAGCACCCGAGCCTCCAGACGCCGGACTCGCCCACCCAGCGCGTGGGCGGCGCGGCGGCCGAGGCGTTCGGCGAGGTGGTGCACCGGGCGCCCATGCTCTCGCTGGCCAATATCTTCGAGGACCAGGGCCTCATCGAGTTCGACGAGCGCATCCGCAAGCTGCTGGGACTGCCAGGCGTCGCCTACGTCTGTGAGCCCAAGCTGGACGGGCTCGCCATCGCGCTGCGCTACGAAAAAGGCGCCTTCGTCCAGGGCGCCACCCGGGGCGACGGCACCACGGGAGAGGACGTCACCGGCAACCTGCGCACCATCCGCAGCCTCCCCATGTCGCTGTTCCCCCAGGACGGGGTGAAGGTGCCGGACGTGCTGGAGGTGCGCGGCGAGGTCTTCATCCGCAAGAAGGACTTCCAGAAGCTCAACGAGAAGCGCGAAGAGGAAGGTGAGCCGCTCTTCGCCAACCCACGCAACGCCGCCGCCGGCAGCCTGCGCCAGCTGGACCCGCGCATGACGGCCGCACGGCCCCTCTCCGTGTTCCTCTACGAATGCGTCCCGGGTGAAGGCGTGCCCGGCTTCAAGACGCACATCGAGAAGCTGGAGTACCTCAAGACGCTGGGCCTGCCCATCAACCAATACCGCCGCGCCGACGGCCTGGAGGGCGTGCGCGAGGCCTATGACGCCTCCCTCAAGGGCCGCCACGAGCTGCCCTTCGAGGTGGACGGCATGGTGGTGAAGGTGGATGACGAGGACCAGCGCAAGCGCCTGGGCCAGGTCTCCAAGAGCCCCCGCTGGGCGGTGGCCTACAAGTTTCCGCCGGAGGAGGAGTCCACGGAGGTGATGGACATTGGCATCCAGGTGGGCCGCACGGGCGCGCTGACGCCGGTGGCGCACCTCAAGCCGGTGAAGGTGGGCGGCGTGACGGTGGCACGTGCCACGCTGCACAACGAAGACGAGCTGCGCCGCAAGGACGTGCGCAAGGGCGACACCGTCTTCGTGCGCCGCGCCGGTGACGTGATTCCGGAAATCGTCTCCGTCGTGCTGTCCAGGCGCCCCGCGGACTCCGCCCCCTTCGAGTTCCCCAAGCACTGCCCCGTCTGCGACGCGGTGGCGACGAAGGACGAGGACGGCGCCATCATCCGCTGCACGGGCGCCTCGTGCCCCGCGCAATTGGTGGAGAAGATCCGCCACTTCGCCAGCCGCCTGGCCATGGACATCGAAGGCCTGGGCGACAAGCTGGCCGCGCAGCTGGTGTCCACCGGCAGGGTGAAGGCGTTCGCGGACCTCTACGCGCTCACCAAGGAGAACCTGCTGACGCTGGAGCGCATGGGCGACAAGAGCGCGGACAACCTCGTCGCGTCACTGGAGCGCTCCAAGCAGACCACGCAGCGCCGCTTCCTCTATGCCCTGGGCATCCGTCACGTGGGTGACGCCACCGCCAAGGCGCTGGCGGAGGCCTTCCCCCAGTCGGAGGCGCTCTTTGGTGCCAGCCTGGAGGACATCTCCCGGGTGAAGGACGTGGGCCCCATCATGGCCCAGGTCATCCACACCTTCTTCCAGGAGCCCCAGAACCAGGAGGCCATCCGCGCGCTGCTGGCGGCGGGTGTCACGCCCGCGGCGCCCCAGGTCGCCACGGGAGGCCCCTTCGTGGGCAAGTCGGTGGTGCTCACCGGCGCGATGACGGGTATGACGCGGGAGCAGGCCAAGGAGGAGGTCGAGCGCCGGGGCGGCAAGGTCGCCGGAAGTGTCTCGCGCAAGACCGATTTCATCGTGGCCGGCGAGGATGCGGGCAGCAAGCTGAAGAAGGCCCAGGAACTCGGGGTAAGAATCCTGGACGAGCAGGCGTTCCTGCAGATGCTGCAGACGAACGCCTAGAGGATGGGGCGGTCCATGAGTGGCACGCGGCGAGCTTCGCTGCGCATCGAAGGCAAGGTGCAGGGCGTCTTCTTCCGGGAGAGCGCCCGCGTTGAGGCCACACGCCTGGGTCTGACAGGCTGGGTGCGCAACCGGCCGGACGGGGCCGTGGAGGCCGTCGTGGAAGGGGAGCCCGCCGTGCTCGAGGAATTCATCCGCTGGTGTCACCGCGGTCCGCCGCAGGCCCGGGTTTCGGGCGTTCAGCGCACGGACGACGAGGCCACCGGCCAGTTCAGTCAATTCAACGTGGAGCGCACGTCATGACGCCCTACGCGCTGGCCTCCCTTCCGGCCATGCTGGGTATCCGGGCCGGGTCCAAGGTCTCCGTCATCAACCCGCCGCGGGGCTTCGTGCAGAAGCTCAACCCGCTGCCGGATGGGGTGGAGTTCCTCATCACCGCGGTGACGGGCCTGGATGTCATCCTCTTCTTCACCCAGGACCCGCAGGAGCTGGTGCAGCGGCTGCCGGCCCTGGCCCGCGCCATGGCCCTCACCGGCGGCATCTGGGTGTGCTGGCCAGGAGGCGAAAATGCCCGCCGGGGCCTCTCCGAGGACTTCGTCCGCCACGCGGCCCTGGACATCGGTCTGGTGGACAACAAAATCTGCACCATCGACGCCACCTGGACAGGCCTCCGGCTGGTGCGGCGGCCCCGAGGGCGACTGGACAAGCCAGGGGAGCGCAAGCAAGCCCCTGCCCAGGCCTGACGCCCTGCCGGGTAGCCGCCCGGCATCTGCCTGACAGTGAATGGATGCCGTTTCTCGGCTTTACACACCCGGGGGGCCGTGAAAAACTCCTCATGTTTCTGGACGGTTGTGTGACGCCCCGCGTTGTCGGGGGTCAACGTCTGGTAGGGATTTTGACGGGTTGCGTTCCCGGCTCCTCTGGCCGCGTCAGCCGCACCGAGGCTCCAGTCGCCCCCCCAAGGTGGCCCACGATGGGCACCGACCGGGTGTGGATAGAAGAGCGGGCGGCACGTGCGTCGTGGGGAAGCTCGAACGCGTTGTGAAGACAAGGCCTCGCCCGGCACGGTGCCGGTCGCAATGCGGGGCGCCAATGAACTCGGAGGAGCAGGCGGTGGTCCCCTCGGTCCTCGACAGCGCGCCCCCAGCCGTGCCCGGAATGCCCGGGCCGGTGGCGCTCGCTGTAGGCCCGCCGGAGGCCGCCTCTCCCTTCGCAGCGCGCTCGGAGGCGCGGCGTCTCGCCGCCGCCCGTCCGGTGAGGTCCGCCCTACCGCGCGCGCCAGCAGGATTCATCCATGAGCAGCATCCTGGTCATCAACGCCGCGGGTCGCGAGACGCGCGTCGCGCTCGTCGAGGGCGGACACATCGCGGAGTTCTACCTCGAGCGTAAAAAGGACAAGGGCGTCGTCGGGAACATCTACAAGGGCCGCGTCGTCCGGGTGCTCCCCGGCATGCAGGCCGCCTTCGTGGACATTGGCCTGGAGAAGGCCGCGTTCCTCTATGTCAGTGACGTCGTCTACGACCCCGACTTCGCGCGCGCGCAGTTCGAGCTGACTGAAGGCGAGCACGAGGATGCGCCGGACGTCCCGGATGAGACCGAGGCCGAGGCCGCGGAGGCCGCCGCCCGGCACGCGCCCCGTCACGTGGCGTCGGAGCCGGAGGACGCCCACTTCGAGCCCGCCGCGGCGTCCACCGAGTCGCTGCCGCGCGACACCGCCCTGGAGCTGGCCGCCAACGCCCCGTCTGTGACGCCGCCGGGCGCGGAGACGCCGGCGGCGCCCGCGGAGGAAGCGCCGGCAGCCGGGGCGGAGGCAGGGGTGGCCGCCGAGTCGGCCGCGCAGCCCGTCACGCCGGAGCAGATTGTCGCGGTCGAGCCGTCCACGGCAGCGCCCGTGGAGGCGGCGCCCGCACCGGTGAGTGGCGAGGCCGTGGCCGCGCCCTCCTCCGAGCCGCAGGTGACCGAGGCCGCCGTGGAGCCGGCCGCGCAGGTGGAGTCGCCCGAGGCGGCGCTGGCCGTGGCCGCGGCGTCCGAGCCCGCCGCGGTCGCGGTGGAGACGCCCGTTGAAGCCGCCGTGGAAGTGGCCGAGGGCGAAGCCACCGGTCTTCCCGTCGAGCCCCCTCCCCCCTCGGCCGCCGCGCTGGGAGACATCATCCCCTCGCCCGCCGCGGAGGGCGCCCAGGCGGCGAAGCCCTCCGAGGTCTCCGGCGAGCGCCGCACGCCGCGCGAGGCCCGTGAGGCCCGTGAGCCCCGGAGCCGGGAGAAGGAGCGCGGCGAGAAGGAAAAGGGCCGCCGGCCGCAGGAGGAGAAGCGCCGGGGCGACAAGCGCGACGACGACAAGGAGAAGGTCAAGCCGCGCCGCACCGACAAGATTGAGGACCTGCTGAAGGTGGGCCAGGAAGTCGTCGTCCAGATTTCCAAGGACCCCATCGGCACCAAGGGCGCGCGGCTCACCTCGCACATCTCCATCCCTGGCCGGCACCTGGTGTTCATGCCCACGGTGGACCACGTAGGCATCAGCCGCCGCATCTCCAACGAGAAGGAGCGCCGGCGTCTGCGTGAAGTCGTGGACCGCCTGCGCCCGCCCGGGACGGGCTTCATCGTCCGCACCGTCGCGGAGAACGTGCCGCAGGAGAAGCTCGAGAGCGACATCCGGTTCCTCATCGAGGTGTGGAACCAGGTGGTGCGCAAGAACGAGAAGCGCGGCGGCCCCGGCCTGCTGCACCCCGACCTGGACCTCATCCTACGCGCCACGCGCGACCTCTTCGCGCACGACGTGGAGAAGCTCGTCGTCGATGACCGCGAGGAGTACGAGCGCATCCTCGGCTTCGTCACCGCGCAGGACCCGGCGCTGCGAGACAGGGTCGCGCTGCACGAGGGCGACGACACCGTCTTCGACGCGTACGGCATCGAGCAGGAGCTCCAGCGCGCCACCCAGCGCAAGGTGTGGCTGAAGAGCGGCGGCTACCTCATCATCGACCAGGCCGAGGCGCTCACCGCCATCGACGTCAACTCGGGCCGCTACGTCGGCAAGAAGAGCCTCGAGGAGACCATCACCAAGATCAACGTCGAGGCGGCCAAGGAGATTGTCTACCAGCTCCGGCTGCGCAACATCGGCGGCATCATCATCTGCGACTTCATCGACATGGAGAAGGCGCAGAATCGCGACAAGGTCTTCAAGGCGCTGCAGGAAGCGCTGGGCCGCGACAAGGCCAAGACGAACGTGCTGCGCATCTCCGAGCTGGGCCTCGTGGAGATGACGCGCAAGCGCGTGCGCGAGTCCATTGGCCGCATGCTCCACGAGGACTGCCCGTACTGCGACGGCAACGGCTTCGTGAAGACGGCCACCACCGTGGCCTACGAAATCTTCCGGGAGATTCGCCGCGAGGCGCCGGGCTACAAGGACTCCACGCTGGTCATCAACTGCAACGCGGAAGTGGCGCGCCTGCTCCAGGGCGAGGAGCGCAACGAGCTGCGGCACCTGATGGACCGGTACAACAAGTCCATCCAGGTCAAGGCGCAGCAGAACTACCACCGCGAGCAGTACGACATCTACGGACGCTCGGCCTCCGGCCCGGAGCACAAGGTGGCCTCGTCGCCCGGCTCGGGTGATGGCGAGCTGGCCATGCAGCAGCGCAAGCCCGACAGCAATGGCGGAGGCTTCGGCCGCCAGGAACAGGGCCGCCGCGGCGGTGGTAGCGGCGGAGGCAGGGACCGGGGCGGTGAGCGCGGCGGCGAGCGCAACGAGCGCGGTGAGCGGGGCGGAGAGCGTCGCGAGGGCCGCCGCGAGGGCCGTGGGGGGGGAGAGCGTCCCCGGGGTGGCGAGCGGGGCGACCGTTCCGAGCGAGGTGGGGAGCGAGGAGAACGCTCCGAGCGCGGTGGCGAACGCTCCGAGCGCGGCGGCGAGCGGGGCGAGCGGGGTGAACGCTCCGAGCGCGGCGAGCGGCGTGGAGAGCGCGGCGGCTCGCAGAACGCGTCCGGTGGAGGCGAGAGCGCTGGTGGCTCGACGCCGCCTCCGTCCTCGGGTGGTGGTTCGGAGCCTTCAGGCGGCACGACCTGAGTTCTCCTTCCGCCGTGTCAGTCGTCGGCGCCCTGCCCTCCCTGTGGATTCATGGACGGGGCTGGGAGCCGGCGGCGGGGCCTGGCGGAAGTCGCTGGCCGGTGCACACCAAGCCCCGCTCCGTGTCGGCTTGTGTACGCTGGCCAGCTACCTCGAACCGGGGTGGGCTGGCCCTGGCTGCCGTGGATTCGCTAGCGTGAGCGTCCATGCCCCAAGGCGGCTCCCGCCTCACGGGCCGGCCATGTCACACGGATGATGTCCACACGCTCCGAGCACGTATCGCCCCTCCTGGGGCCACGTTCCCTCCGCCTCCGTCAGGCCCGCGCCTGGCGCGGCCGGGCCTCGTGAGGGAACTGGTGAAGCTGACGCCGCTGCCCTGGCTCCGTCACCTCCGTGAGCGGCTGTCCACCCAGGCCACCCGGCTCTGGGCGCCCGTGCGGCACACGCCCGTGGGGCTGTTCGCGACGGACACCTTCCTGGCCGCGAAGACGGTGGCCCAGGGCTTCCGCGGGGAGAACCTCCGGCTCCGTGCCGCCGCGCTGACCTACGTCAGCATGTTCTCCCTGGTGCCCCTCCTGACGGTGGCGCTGGTGCTGTTGACGGCCTTCCACCAGGAGGAGTTCAAGGAGAAGCTGCGCTTCGTCGTCAGCGAGGTGCTCAACCCCGGGGTCCGCGGCAAGTCCTCCCAGTTCCTTGACCGCTTCCTGAACCCCACGCACACCGTCGCCATGGGCAGCGTGGGCTTCCTGGCGGTGCTGCTGTCCGCCGGCTCGCTGCTGCGGCAGCTCGACGGCGCCGTCAACGAGCTGTGGGGCATCCGGAGGCAGCGGCCGTGGCGCATCCGGCTGCTCATCTACTCGGGCCTCCTGCTCGTGGGGCCCTTCTTCCTCGCGCTGTCCTTCTCCGGAACGGGCAAGGTCCGCGTCTTCCTGCAGAGCCACGCGCCCTACGCCAGCGCCTTCATCCTGCTGGGCACCACGCTCGTCACCGTGACCAGCCTCACGCTGCTCTACTATTGGACGCCCTATGCGCATGTCCGCGTCCGGTCCGCGCTCGCCGGAGGACTGGTGGCCGGCCTGGGGTGGACGTTCGCCAAGCAGGTGTACGCCGCGTTCGCGGAGCGCAGCTTCCAGTACAACCCCCTCTACGGCTCGCTCGGCGCGCTCCCGTTGTTCCTGGCCTGGGTCTACGTGAGCTGGCTGCTGGTGCTCTTTGGCGCCCGGCTCTCCTATGCCGTGGAGCACACCGCCTTCCGGCACTCCCTCTTCGCCTTTGGGAGCCACCCGCGCGCGCACGAGCTGGTCGCCGCCCGCGTCGCCCAGGAGGCCACCCTGGCCTGGGTGGACGGACTGCAGCCTCCCTCGCCCCGTGAGCTGGCGACGCGGCTGCGCGTCCCCGAGTCGCTTGTCCACGAGGTCGTCGACCGCATGGTGGCCGCCGAGCTGCTGGAGCGCCTCCGCAAAGGGGGCCTGCGTCCCGCGAAGGACCCGGCTGCCCTCACGCTGGCGGACACCACGCTTGCCGTGCACGGTGTGATGCTCACCGGGGGCGCGGAGGGCTGGAGCGGGCCACGGGCGCCCGGCTTCGAACAGATGGAGCCCCTCTTCCAGGCAGCTGACTGCGCCGGGGTCGACCTGCTACGTCGCACCCGATGGCTGGACCTGGTGGTGCCGCTCCGTCCAGGACTGGCCGAGCCTGCTCCCGCACCACCGCCCAGGGTGGCCGCAGGGGGAAATCCGTAGAGGTTCTGGGTGGTTGGAAGCTCACCCTGCTTGCACGAAGGAAGTGTTCTGTTATGTTTTCAGGATTCGACCACGGGCCAGAGCGCCCTGTTTCCAAGGGGTCACCGGGTTTGCGGGAGCGTCCGATGCTCAAGTCCGATCTGATCAACATCCTCGTGGCCAAGAGGGGCGTGACGCAGAAGCAGGCTGAGGCCACCGTCGAGACGATTTTCGAGTCGATGAAGGATGCCCTCTGCCGCGGCGAGAACATCGAGATTCGCGGGCTCGGTGCCTTTCACGTGAAGAACTACCAGGGCTACCAGGGCCGCAACCCGAAGACGGGCCAGGTCATCCCGGTGAAGCCCAAGCGCGGCCTGCTCTTCCGTACGGGCAAGGAGCTGCGCGACCGCGTCAACCGTCCGGCGCCCCAGCAGGCCCAGACGGAGCTGCCCTCGCTTCCCGAAAGCAAGGGGCCGGGCAACACGGGCACGGGGCTCTAAGCCCAGCTCCGTCAGCGCCCCACCGCCACCGGCGACAGCCGACCGATGGGGCGAATCTGTAGGGCTCCGTCCAGTTCGCCATAGGTGAGCACCGCGACCTCCGGGAATGCGCCCTCGCACAGCCTGCGCAGGGGCCGCCGGACATCCGGAGCGGTGAGCAGCACGGCCCGTCCCTCGGTGGCCACCTGACGCACGCCTTCGAGGATTTCCGCCACCCGCTCCGGGTCGGGCGCCAGGCCTCGCGGGCCCATGCCGCGCAGCACCTCTTCCACCTCCGGGTCCACGAGGTACGCGTACAGCGGCCCGGTGGGCGCGAACTTGTGGCTGAGGTAACGCCGCAGCGCCTGCCGGCAGCGCTCCGCGAGCGCGACGGCATCCCCTTCCGTCGTCGGCGACACCAGCGCCTCCAGGATGGCTCGCAAGTCCCGGATGCTGACGCCCTCTTGGAGCAGCTTGCGGAGCACGTCCGTGAGCAGCGGCAGCGGCACCTTCTGCAGCGCCTCCTTCACGAGCACGGGCGCCTGCGCCTCCAACCCCTCCAGCAGCCCCTGGACGTCCTGCAGCCCCAGCAGGTCCGCGGCGCGGACCCGCAGGATGGCGCGCACGTGGTCCGCGACCAGCTCACCCGGACGCCGCAGCGGCACTTGCGCCGTCTCCAGCAGGACTCGCGCCGACTCTGGAATGCGGCTGATGACCTTCCCACTCGAGGGCTCCGTCGCGGCCTCCGCGCTCACCTGAAGGAATGCCAGCTCGTCCGGAGGCGCCAGCGCGTAGAGCGCCTCGGGCAGCACCTGCCCTCCGCCCGCCGGGACTTCATCCACCAGGACGCGGTACTCACCAGGCCCCAGGTAGGCGGCCTGCGTGCGCACCCGGAGGCCTGGCACCCGAACCCCCAGCTCGAAGAACAGCTCGTCCCGCACGCCGTTCAACGTCTTGTGGACGAAGGCGGAGCCCTCCGCTTCCGCCAGCACCGTCAGGTCCAGCGCCAGGTCCAGCGTGAGCGGGGAGACCCCCACGGGCGACGCTGCACTCTCCGGTGGCGCTCCCGCCGCGCCAGGCGCCACGCCCTCCTCGGGCGCGCCGGCCTTCTCTTCGACCTTCGAGCCACCCGGCCGGCTCAGCACGTGGCCCAGCCCGCCCAGGCCTCCCGCCAGCAGCAGGAACGTCACGTGCGGCATTCCCGGCATCAGGGCCAGCGCGACGCACAGGCCCGCCACCACCCAGAGCGTCCGCGCCTCTCCGAAGAACTGGGCGCCAATCTCCGCCCCCAGCGTGTCGTCCTCCTTCTCAGAGGCGACCCGGGTGACGACGAGGCCCGCGGCCACGGCGATGCACAGCGAGGGGACCTGGGACACCAGCCCGTCACCAATCGCGATGAGCGCGAATGTCGACGCCGCCTCGGCCAGGGGCATGCCTCCCTGCAGCACACCAATGACGGTTCCTCCGAGCAGGTTCACCGCGACGATGACCAGGCCCGCAATCACGTCCCCCTTCACGAACTTCATCGCGCCGTCCATGGCGCCGAACATCTGTGACTCGCGCTCCAGGTCCCGCCGCCGGCGCCGGGCTTGCGTCTGGTCGATGGCGCCCGCGCGCAGGTCCGCGTCGATGGACATCTGCTTGCCGGGCATCGCGTCCAGCGTGAACCTCGCGGACACCTCCGCCACCCGCTCCGCACCCTTGGTGACGACCAGCAACTGCACCAGCGTGAGGATGGCGAACACCACCGTGCCCACCACGTAGTCGCCTCGGACGACGAACTCACCGAAGGCCTCGATGACGTCTCCCGCGTGCCCCTCCGCGAGCGCGAGCCGTGTGGAGGACACGTTGAGCGCCAGCCGGAACAGCGTGGTGAACAGCAACAGCGTGGGGAACGACGTCACCTGCAACGCGTCCCGAGCACGCAGCGCGGACACCAGCAGGGCCACCGCCGCCGCCAGATTGACGGCGAGCCCCGCGTCCAGGAGCCACGCGGGCAAGGGGATGATGAGCGCGCCCAGAATCGCTGCCATGGCGACCGCCAGCACCACGTCCGAGGAGCTTCGGGCCTTCAGCAATACCTTCATGAGGGGGTTCATGACGTCTGTCTCCGTGGATGGCCGTCCAACTCCCGCGCGTCCATCGCCGTGCGCAGGACGACCGCCGCCGCCTGGTACAGCTCCTCCGGAATGGGCTCGCCCACGTCGTAGTGGATGAGGCTGCGTGCCAGGGGAATGTCCCGCACCACCGGAATGCCGAGCCGGCGTGCCTGCTCCCGCAGGGCGAGCGCATCCCCTTCCCGGGCCTTCGCCACGAGGTAGGGCGCCTCGCATTCGTCGACGTCGTAGCGGAGCGCGACCGCGATGTGCGTGGGGTTGACGACCATGGCGGTCGCCTTTTGCACCCCACGTGCCGCGCCGCCCTGCGCGAGCTGACGATGCTGGGCCTTCCGATGGCCCTTGTGCCTCGGGTCGCCCTCACTCTCCTTGTACTCGCGCTTCATCTCCTCGCGAGTCATCATCAGGTCCTTGAGGTGGCGCCGCCAGGCCAGCGCGTAGTCCCCCACGCCCAGCACCACCATCAAACAGGCCAGCCGGCCCGCGAGCCCGGACACGTGCGCGACCACCAGGCGCAGGCCCTCCGTACCACCCAACCACGCGGTCTTCATCGCGTCTGGGGCAGACGCCTCCGCATCGCTCCAGACGAGCGCCCCCACGAGGCAGACAATCAGCAGCGTCTTCGCCAGCTCCACCCAGGGGCGCCAACTGAAGAGCCGCTGCACGCCCGCCACGAGACTGATGCGCTCCAGCTTCGGCTCGACATGCTGGAGGTCGGCGTCCAGGCCCACCGTGGCCAAGGACACGAGCAACGCAGCGGCGAACGCGCCTCCCAGCACCGGGCCACAGAAGCGCGCGGCAATCCAGAGGCCTTCCTGCCACGCCCCAAGGTCCTGCTGTCCAAGGAAGAGGTGCTCGGTCCAGGCCTGGAGCCTCGCCATGCCCACCGGAGCGGCCTCCGTGAGCCCGAACAAGCCACCCGCCGTCACCGCGCTGGCGTTCAGCAAACGGCTGCGGGGAAGCTGCCCCTTGCGCCGTGCTTCACGAAGGCGCTTCGCGCTGGGCTTCTCCGTCTTCTCCCCACTCACCGCGCCACCTCCCCCAGCAGCGACAGCGCGCCTTCCACGGACAGGACGCCCGCCAGCAGCCGCTCACACAGCACGCCCGTCCCCAGCCACAACAAGGCGCCCCCGCCCAGAATCTTCAGCGGCGCCCCCACCTCCTGCAGATTCACCTGCGGTGCCGCTCGCGAGGCCATGCCCAGGAAACAGTCCACGGTCAGCACCGCCGCCGCGATGGGCGCCCCCACCGCCAGCCCCGTGGCCATGGCCGCGCCCGCCAGCAGGACGACCTGCAGCGTGGCCGCCTCGGTGGGAACGAAGGCGCCGAGCTTCACCACGCCGAACCCGCGTAGCACGCTGGAGATGACGAGCGGCCACATGCCGCCGGAGACCACCAGCGCCACCAGCAGATGGTAGAGCCCCTCCCCCGCCGCGGACTCACGACTCCCCGCCAGGGGCAGGCTCGCCTCGGCGGAGGTGCCACGAAGCAGGTCGATGAAGCGGCCCCCCATGCGCGCGGCATCGAACGGGAGTGCCGCGACCAGCCCCACGGACGTGCCGTAGAGCAGCTCGCGTATCACCAGGCCTCCCAGGGCCACCGAGGACGTGACGGGCGCATCGAGCGCCACGCCCGCCTCCACCCGGAGGAAGAGCGACAGGGACAGCACCAGGGCCAGTCGGACCATCGTCGGCGTGGCCTGTCCGCCCAACAGCGGACACAGGAACGTCATGGGCAGCAGCCGCGCGGCACACAGCGCCACCACGACGATGTCCGGCCCCAGTGACTCGAGCCACGCGCGAAGCGGCTCCAGGTTCATGCCGCGACCTCGGAGATGAGCATCAGGAGCTGGTGGGTGAACCGCGTGAGCTGCCCGGCAATCCAGGGCCCGGCGAGGACCAGCGCCAGGACGGCCGCGCACAGCTTGGGCACCACCGACAGCGTGGACTCCTGAAGCTGGGTGGTGGCCTGGAAGAGGCTCGACAAGAACCCCACCACCAGGCTCGCGCCAATCGGCGGCAGCGACGCCATCACCATCAACAGCAGGGCCTCACGTCCCAGGGTGAGGAAGACGTCCTGGGTCATTTCGTCACCGGTAGCCGAGGATGAGGCCCCGCGCGAGCAGCGACCAGCCATCCACGGCGACGAAGAGGAGAATCTTGAAGGGCAGGCTCACCTGACTGGGTGACAGTGTCTGCATGCCCAACGCGAGCAGCACGTTGGCGATCACCATGTCCAGCACGAGGAACGGGAGGAAGACGAGGAAGCCAATCTGAAAGGCTTCCTTCAGCTCGGTGAGGACGAAGGCCGGAATGACGACGAAGAGGTCCGTCTCCCGCACCGCCTCCAGCTCCTCCACCGGCCGCAGCTCGCGCGCCAGGTCCACGAAGCGCGCCCGCTCCTCAGCGCTCCCGTGTTTGACCAGGAAGGCGCGCAGCGGCTCCGACACCCGGCTCGCCGCGGAGAGCATCTCCGCGCCGGAGCCCGACGCAACCTCGGCGTAGGCCACCTGCCCCGCGTCATACATGCGCTCCATCACCGGGGCCATGATGTGCCCGGTGAGCACCGCCGCCAGGCCCGTCAGCACGATGGTGGGCGGCGCCTGCTGCGTGCCCATGGCCGAGCGGGCCAGCGACAACACGACGGCAATCTTCGAGAAGCTCGTCAGCATCAGCACCGCGAACGGCAACAGTGACATCACCGCGAGCATGCCCATCATCGACAGGGGACTGCCCGCGTACGACATCCGCGACAGTGAGCGCTCCGCCGCGGCGGCCACGGCGGGGACCAGCAGGAGCGCTCCCAGCAAGCCGTGGCTCATGGCCCCTCCCGCCTGCCCCGAATCGTGCGGGGCATGGGCCGCCGGGCCTGCGCCAGGACACGGCCGAATTCCGGCGCCGGTGATGCCGTCTCGCGAATCTCCGCGAACGCGTCACCGAAGGCCACCAGGTAGCCGCGCCCATCCACCTCCACGAGCGCCACACCACACCGCTGCGACAGCCCCGCTCGCGACACGACAGTCAGCCGTGGCGCCGAGGCTGCGCCC
This sequence comes from Myxococcus sp. AM010, assembly GCF_013372585.1. Classification (NCBI taxonomy): domain Bacteria; kingdom Pseudomonadati; phylum Myxococcota; class Myxococcia; order Myxococcales; family Myxococcaceae; genus Myxococcus; species Myxococcus sp. AM010. The sequence continues at coordinate 3,518 of NZ_JABXEO010000056.1, read as the reverse complement.
GTGACGACAGCGCCCCGCCGGTGCCACCACCACCCCAGCACGGCCAGCGCAACAGCGCCCAGCAGCCACCGCGCGACCACCGTGGTGGAGACCCCAGCCACCGGGCCCAGCACCGCCAACCCGAGCACCAATGCCCCCGCCAACAACAAGCGCGAGCGCGGCGAATGTACGAAACGCTGTGCATTCATGACGGGACTCACGGCAGCAGCGCCAGGACGCGGGCGCCGACCTCGCCCTCGATTTCCACCAACTCGGCGCGGGCCACCGCGCGGTCTCCCACACGCAGCACCACCGGCTCACTTGCGTTGATGTGCAGGGGAAGCAGCGCGCCCGGCTTGAGCGCCGCGAGCTCCGACAGGGGAATCATCACCCGCGTCAGCTCGATTTCCACATCCACGGGCAGCGGAGGCATGCCCTCCTCCTGCTTGTTCACGGCCACCATGTCCGACTCCTGGGGAATCCCGCGCCCCTGCGCGCGGGTCAGTGAAAAGCCCTGGGCGAGGAAGTCTCCCGAGAGCGCGAATCCGCGCGTCACCAGCCGGCCCGGCCCGAAGAGCTGGCCGGACTGCTTGCGCACGCCTTCGAAGACGACGACGTCCCCCTCCACGAGCGCGTCCACCGCGTTCGCGGACAGCGGCGTCTGGCCGACGAGACACCGGGCCTCCAGCGAGGCGGCCAGCACCTCTGTCGCGATGCCCGACGCACGCTCCACCGGAAGCGCCTGGAACACCGTCTGGACCACCTGTGACGGCAGCAGCAGCCGCGCGCCCGCGCGCGACTCGCCCACCGTCACCATCAACTCGATGCCCACCAGCGGCTCACGAGGGTCCAAGCGCGCCACCACGTCCGACCTGGACATCGTCACGCCCGCGAGCCGCGGCCCCAGCCACGGAGCTGCCCCGCCCGCCGCCCGCGCCGCGGAGAGCGCGACTAGCAGGACATAGGCCAGCGTCGCCTCCTCCAACCGGGCCAGCTCCGTCACCACGCCGGGCCGCTGCCCCGCGCCAGCGATGCGCTCCAGCCCCATGAAGGCGAGCGCGGGCTCCAGCTCCAACACCGCCGTCCCTCCCACCGCCGACAGCTCCAGCAGCGCGAAAATCGCGGGCTCGCCCAGTCCGGCCGAAGGCGAGACGACGGACTCCAGAAAGCGGGCCTCCGCGTGTACCGAACAGCCGAGCTCCCGCGTCAGGGCCGTCGTCACCGCCTCCAGCGCATTCCGCCCGAGGCTCGCGGCCTGGGGGCGCTCCGCGAGCACGAGGTGCGCCCGAGTCAGCCGGCGCCTTCCCAAGCGGCGCAGGGGGCGGACCTTCCGGCTGGAGGCGTGTTCGATACGGGTATTCATCCATGGCTCCGCTGCTGCATCGGGACGCACCCCACCTGTGCAGGCCCCCCGCCAGAGGCCAGGCTCGTGGAGTCGCGGGGTTGGGAGGGCCAGGCATCCGCGCGCGGGACGCCGGGTACGCGGGCCGGGACGGCGCCGCTGACAGACTCAGCGCGTGGCCTCGCGAATCAGGCGCTCGGCCAGCGCCCCCTGCGCCGGAGGCGCCTCTGACGCCTGCTGCGCCAGACTCGCATCGGGAAACAAGGTCCGGTGGTATGGAGGCAGGCGCCGGAAGATTTCCCGGCGAAGCATGGGCGGCGCGTCACTCATGAGGCGCCGCAGCCGGGCAGCGGCATCCGCTCGCTCGCCGAACTCCACCGCCACCTTCGCCTGTCGCTGCGCGGAGGGCAGCGCGGACAGTCGCTGGAGGTGCTCCCGCGCACGCACCGCCGATTCCTCGCCCAGCTCGCCCAGCAGGGCGCCCGCCCGCTCCCGCCCCAGCACCCACGCGACGAGCGCGAGGCGTTCGAGTGGAATCGGCAAGGGGCCCACGAGACGGGGCACCTCCTCGGTCGGCGCAGCCGCCCTGACGGACGCGGAGCTCCGACCGGGCCGAGGCTTGCGCCCCACGCGTGTCACTTCCATGCGTTCGCGCCCCATGGACCGCTCACGCCACCTTCCGCGCCGGTCCCGGTGACAACACGGGCCGTGCCGGTCCAGGCGGCGCGGACGGAGTCGGCGTCCGGTCGCGGTAGTGCCGCATCCGGAGCGTCACCAGCACCAGCGCCACCGACAGGCCCGTCACCATGAGGCCCAGCACCGCCAAGAGGGCTCGCAGTCGGGTCAGCGGCGACACGCCCACCACCGTCGGAGCCTCTACTCGGGTGGAGACCTCGTCCACCAACAGCGAGACGGCTTCCGGCGACAGGCCCTCCACCCCCCCCGAGAGGAGGACCTTCAACGTCTCGGAGGATTGCCGCACCCGCGCCGCATTACCCGGCGCCACGCGAAGCAGGGCCGACGCCTTGGATGGACCCGGGGCCTGTCCCACCCTCGGCGGCGCGGGCACCACCAGGTGGACGCGCGCCAGCAGCACCCCTTCCACCGCCTGGAGCGTCTTCTCCAAGCTCCGCTCCATCACCCTCACGCGGCAGACGCTCTCCTCCAACGGCGTGCGCACCAGCCCGCCTCCGCCGAAGACGTCACACCCCACCTCCTCCTTCGGCCTCGGCAAGCCGAGCTCCGACAGGATGCGGACCGCGTCCGAGGCGTGCTCATCCGCCACCTCGATGGACCACGCAGGCTTCTTGCCCGCCTCGGGGACCTTGCGCGCGTCGAGCCCTCGCTCGACGAGCACGGCTTGAAGCTCGTTGGCCTGCCGCTCATCCAGGCCATGCTGGATGCGCTCGCGGCAGGCCGTGACGCTCACGAGCAGGAGGACGAAGACAGCGCGACGGAAAAGCGAATGCATCGGGTGCTCCTCAAACCTGGGTCTGGAGGACCTGCTTGACGCCGCCGGTCGCCTTCTCGACGACCTTGCCGGCGAGGTCGAGCTCCTGGCTCGCCCGGTAGACATGGGCCTGCAACGCGAGCAACTCCGCGGGCGTGAAGCTGCGGCCGGACTGCGCCAGCTGAAGGATGTGGTCCAACCGCTTCTGCGCCTGCCCCACCCTGTCCAACACCTGCGCCGCCTGCTGCGCTCGCGCCGCCTGCACCGAGTCCACCCGGGTGCCCGGCTTCACGTCCGCGCAGCCCGGCGCGGCGGGGCCCACGCCCTCGGCCCGGGAGACACCCCGCGGCGCCGCCGTGGGGGCGGGCTTCGGAGGCCCCTCCGTGGCCACCGGAACCCCAGGGCCCTTCGCGGGCCCCGTCACCTCATCCAACACCTTGCTGAATCGCTCCCGGCTGGGCTCCACCGCGGGCGACGCGCCCACTCCTCCCACCGGCCCCAACGTGTCCATGGCCATGGCTGGTGTCGCTCCTCAGCGGATGTTGTTGATGGCCGCCTTCGCGGAGTCGTGGCGGACCTTCATGATGTTGGAGACAGCGGTGTGCTCGCGGCTCTCCTTCTGCATCTCGTTCTGGAGCTGCAGGTAGGCCATGTTGAACTTCTGGCCCTCCGCGGCGAGCACCTTCTGCGCCTCCAGCAGGTCCCACGCCTCCTGGTTGCCCGCCGCGGCCCCCGCGCCCGCCGCGC